>NZ_JAUFPZ010000002.1:2462857-2764642 GCF_030409505.1 Zunongwangia endophytica
CATCCAAAATGACACAATTAAAATTGAAGTAAACACCGTCTCCAGTTTTGATGTTATACCCGTAATCACAAAAGAAAGGTGGCTGAACAACTAATTCTTTTCCACCATTCGGAATCAAATCTTTCAAAGTAGCAGTTAACTTTTCCGGCTGTTCTTCGGGAATAGAATTATACTTTTTTATAAGTTCCCTCGCTTTCAAACGCTCTTTAGTCAGCTCTTCATCACCAGCAAAATATAATTCACCAGAAAGCATTTTTTCTTTTTGTGATTTCATACGTTGGTTTTAAGCGATCTTAAGTTCTACCACAAAACCTTCATGAGCTCTAACATTAAAAGCAGTTCCATCTTCAAATAATAGATATTGGCCTTTTACACCCATTAATTTTCCCTGATAAAATGGTGATTTTGTAAGATTCAGCGTTTTAATTTTTGATGAAAATTCCTTTACAGGAAACTTAATTTCAGTTTCTTTATTATCCGGTAAATAGTACGCTTTGGCTTCTTCAGGAATAAAATCTTTTAATTTTTCTCGCTCTTCTTCCAGGTTTAAATCTAAAATATCATTGGTTAACATTTTCCGCCAGTTTGTTTTATCAGAAACATGAGCCTTTAAAGCAATTTCTGTAATTCCGGCCAAATATCTATTGGGAACTTCTACAATTTCAATTGCTTCGTGTGCTCCCTGATCGATCCATCTTGTAGGCACCTGAGTTTTACGAGTCACACCAACTTTTACATTACTTGAATTTGCTAAATAAACGATATGCGGTGTTAGCTGCACTCTTTTTTCGTATTCTAAATCTCGATCTTCCTGATCTAAATGTGCTTTACTGAGTTCTGGCTTCATAATCCATTCTCCCGCCTGCGGTATCGAGGTAAAACAATCGTAACAAAAACCCTGTCTAAAAATTTTCTTTTGTTGTCCACAATTAAGGCATTGAAAACGTAGAAAATTCAGACTTAAGTTTTTCTCTAGAAGCTGATTAAGATTTAAAAAATCGTTCTCAAATTCCAGATAATACTCTACATTTTCCAACAGTTCTGTTTTCATTTTGGTGAGCACACCTTCGTATCTCATATCTTTTTCATTATTTTTAACTGATGCGTTTTTGCAGGCTTCAAAGATTCGGTTATTTTTAACCTACCAACCAAAAAGCTCTGTAAAGAGTTGATAAATATATAATAAATAAATGCCAATTCCATTAGTAAATTCCATTGCTTCATGGTTTCTAAAGAAGCGTATTCACCAAATGGAATTATTTATAAAGTATCCTCACGATGTACAGGATGAGCTTCTAAAAGGACTAATTCATAAAGCTAAAAACACAGAAATTGGTAGAAAATATGCATTTTCTGAAATCAAATCCTATAAGGATTTCGCTTCTCGTGTCCCATTACATTCTTACGAAAATTATTACGAAGCGATCGAAAGAAGCCGTTTAGGAGAAAATAATATCTTTTGGCCTACACCTATAAAATGGTTCGCAAAATCTAGCGGAACTACTAATGCGAAAAGTAAATTTATACCAGTAAGTGAGGATTCTCTGGAGCATTGTCATTATGCTGCCGGGAAAGATCTGCTTTGCGTGTATTTAAATAATAACCCAGGCTCTCAGTTTTTTACAGGTAAAAGTTTACGCTTAGGCGGAAGTAAAGAAATATACAAAGATAAAGGGACTAGCTACGGTGATTTATCGGCTATTTTAATTGATAATATGCCTTTTTGGGCCGAGTTTAGTAGCACGCCAAGTAATGAAGTTTCTTTGATGCATGATTGGGAAGTAAAAATGCAAGCCATTGTTGAAGAAACCATAAAAGAAAATGTAACCAGTCTTGCCGGCGTTCCTTCCTGGATGTTGGTTTTGCTGAATAACGTTTTAGAACATACCGGTAAAGAAAGTATTTTCGAAGTTTGGCGAAATATTGAAGTTTATTTTCACGGTGGTGTAAGCTTCGATCCTTATGCCGCTCAATATCAAAAGATCTTACCTAACGAAGATTTTAGATATTACGAAATTTATAACGCTTCGGAAGGTTTTTTTGCCTGTCAGGATCAAAATGACAATAAAGATTTGCTCTTAATGTTAGACTACGGAATTTTCTATGAGTTTATTCCGATGCATACCTACGGAAGTAATGAGGAAGAGATCATCCCCCTTTCTGAAGTTGAAATTGGTAAAAATTACGCCATCGTTATTACGACCAATGCAGGTTTATGGCGTTATAAAATTGGCGATACGGTTCGATTTACCTCAACTAGTCCCTATCGTATAAAAGTATCTGGAAGAACAAAACATCACATTAACGTTTTTGGCGAAGAGTTGATTATAGAAAACGCAGAAACTGCATTAAAAAAAGCATCGCTTACCAACAATTGCGAGATTGTCGATTATACAGCTGCCCCGGTTTTTATGGATGGGAAAGAAAAAGGAGCGCACGAGTGGATTATTGAATTTAAGAATCCGCCAAAATCTATGTCAGAATTTAATGAAGATTTAGACAAGGCCCTGCAGCAAGTAAATAGTGATTACGAAGCGAAGCGCTATTTAAATATGACTCTGAATGCGCCTAAAATTCACGTAGCACGGGAAAAGTTATTTCATGATTGGCTTCAGAAAAATGGTAAACTAGGCGGGCAGCATAAAATACCAAGATTATCGAATTCTAGAGATTATGTGGAAGAATTACTAGGGATGATGTAGATGATTAGTTAACGGTTTATAGTTATCATTAAACAAGTTTACAAAGCTCAATTAACAGTAATCAATTAACAGGAAGGCTTTTAGTTTCCAGCTGTCAGCAATTAACAGTCAGCTTTTAGCTTTTAGTTCTCAGAGAGCGGCCTTCAACTAATTTTAAATTATCGTGATTCCGGACTTGATCCGGGATCTCATATTATATTGTAAAGCAAATTATAGTGATAAGACTCTGAATCAAGCTCATAGTGAGCACACCTCATTATGATTTATTGCAGGCATTCAATTTTGGATTTACAAGTTGAAGGAAAGAATAAATACTATCAGAAAATTCTAATATAACATTCTAGGTTTTCTCTCTGATAATCGCTTGCTATAATTCAAAACGATGAATTTCGAATGAAACCCTTTAAGTAATTCAGTAATAAAAAGCTTTAAAACTCATCCATTTTCTATATTTTAGCTTTTAAATATCAGCTCTAACCGTGAATTATCTTAAACAACAAAATATGCGAAAAGCCTTACTATTTCTTATTCCACTTTTAATTTGTCTAATATCAATTGGATGCGGTAGCGATTCTAAAGAAATATCACTTAACGAATTTAACGAAGAAATTTTACCTTCCGAAGAAATCAAGAAAGTGGTAATCGAAGATCGCGAAGATATATTCATTTATACTTCAGAAAAGGTACCTTATAGACTTAAGGCTAGCGAAATTGGTGATATCGAAGAATTTATAGATCATTTATACTCTCAGCAAGAAAATATAGATATCACCTATAATGCGAATGTTAATAATACAGGACTTTTATTATGGCAACTTTTTAATCTCCTTGTTCCCATCCTTTTACTTACTCACATCATATTATTATGGATTGCATTAAGAAAGGTCATTAAATCTACAGCTGGAGATCTAGAGAAAATCCTATACGCTATGATTTCAATATTCGTTCCATTCTTTGGCCCGATTATTTATTTAACCACAAAACCAAAATCATAACGAAAGATTATTAAAAGAAAAACCCTCATTTTCACTTTAGAATATGAGGGCTTTTTTTAGTTTCAACTAGTTATTATTAGTCAAAATCTTTAGTTACTTTATCTACAGCTGCAATCGTTGCATCTAAATCATCGTAACTTAACGCATCACTAATAAACCAGGTTTCAAAAGCACTTGGTGCAATATAAATTCCGTTTTCTAACATTCCGTGGAAAAAAGTATTGAACTTTCCATTTTTTGCAGCTTCCGCAGAAGAAGCAAAATCAGTTACTGCATCTTCAGAAAAATGTACAGAAATCATCGAACCTACTCGGTTAATCGTATGTTTTACTCCATTTGCATTTAAAACTTTCTCCATACCTTCATGAAGATATTCGGTCTTTTTATCGATACTTTTAAAAATCTCAGGATTTCCAGATAGTTCAGTAAGCATCGCTAATCCGGCTGCCATCGCCAGTGGATTTCCACTTAAGGTTCCTGCCTGATATACCGGCCCAACAGGAGCCAAATAATCCATAATTTCATTTCGGGCAGCAAAAGCACCAACCGGCAAACCTCCACCAATTACTTTTCCAAAGCAAACAATATCAGCATTGATTCCTAATCGTTCCTGTACACCACCTGCTGCCAATCTAAAACCTGTCATCACCTCATCGAAAATCAGTAAGATTCCGGTTTCATCACAAAGCTTTCTCAAACCTTCCAAAAATCCTTCAGTTGGAGGAATACATCCCATATTTCCCGGCACAGGTTCTACAATAATACAGGCAATTTCATCCTTATTTTGTTCAGCAATCTGCTTCACTTCCTCTAAATCATTATAAGCGGCAAGCAAAGTATCTTTTGCCGTTCCCTGCGTAACACCCGGGCTGTTAGGCGTTCCAAAAGTCATCGCTCCACTCCCAGCCTGAATTAAAAATGAATCACTATGCCCGTGATAACAACCTGCAAATTTGATAATTTTCTCTTTTCCGGTAAAACCTCTGGCTAGTCGAACTGCACTCATACAAGCTTCGGTTCCTGAGTTTACCATTCTAATCTTATCGATATTCGGAACCATTTTTACCGCTAATTCGGCTATTTTGGTTTCAATCTCTGTAGGCGTACCAAACGAAGTTCCTTTTTTAGCTCTTTCAATTACCGCATCTACTACCGGTTTATGAGCATGACCAAGTATCATTGGCCCCCAGGAATTAATATAATCGACAAGCTTATTTCCGTCTTCATCATAAATATAAGCACCTTCGGCTCTTTCAATAAAAATAGGATCTCCTCCTACCGCTTTAAAAGCTCTAACCGGTGAATTTACTCCACCCGGAATTACTTTTTTAGCTTCAGCAAATAAGGCACTACTTCTTTGATAAATCATATAATTGCAATTTTCTTATGGTCGTTCTTTTACTAATAAGGTTTGTCCTATATCAATAGTATTTCCAACTAATCGGTTTAATCTTTTAATCTCTTCTACAGTTGTGTCGTATCGTTTGGCGATAGAATACAAAGTATCTCCTTTTTTAACAATATAACTGTCGCCTTTTGCTTTAAACTCGGTCGTGTAATTTGGCGAAGGACGATCTAAAACTTCAGCATCATAGCGATATAGTTCGTAACGCTCAATCAAGTCCATCAACTTCTGTGGATAGCGACGATCGGTAGCATAACCTGCATCCCTTAATCCTTTTGCCCAACCTTTGTAATCATCGGTATCCAAATCAAAAAGCGCTGCATAGCGACGTCTTTCTGCCAGGAATAAAGAATGATCTCTAAAAGAATATTTTGGATGGCGATATTTTCTAAAACACTCCTGATTGCGATCATCGTCGTGATAAATCTTATCGCCCTGCCAATCGTGACATTTAATCCCAAAGTGATTATTAGCCTCTTGCGCCAATCTTCCTTTTCCCGAACCAGATTCGAGAATTCCCTGTGCCAAAGTTATGCTTGCAGGCACTTTGTACAATTGCATTTCCTGCTGCGCAATTGGCGCATAATCGGCGATATAGTTTTCTACGGTAAAATCGTAGGTTCTTACCGGCATAGTTTCAGCATCAGCAATTTCAGCAGGAGTATTGGTATTCCTGTTTCCCTGATTACGATTATTGATTACCGCTTCGTTTCTATGCTTTCTATTTTTACGAGTAGTCACTTTTTTCTTACTTCCGCAGGAAGCGACAACTAGTGATAATAAAATTAGTATGATGTAAGGCTTCAACCTCATATTATTCAATTATTAAGCTCATTTTCTTTTTCTCTAAATAACGGTTCATACCAGCTATTCCCTGCAATCCTCCTGTATGGATGGCTAAAATACGTGAATTTTCAGGAAAGTGATTTTTTTCAATTAAATCAAAAATACCAAACATCATCTTCCCTGTATAAATTGGATCTAGCTGAATCCCAAACTCCGTTTTAAAGTCATTTATAAAACTAACGAGTTCTTCATTTATTTTAGCATAACCACCAAAATGCTCATCGCTAACGAGTGTCCAGTTTTTTTTATTGCTGAAATGACTAATTTCTTCTTTTAAAAACTCCCCTTTTAATGCTGAAAAAGCCAAAACCTTTTGATTTTCAGCTGAAGCATTTATCAAACCTGAAGCTGTACCGCCAGTTCCGGAAGCGACGCAAATCACATCGAATTCTTTATCAGATTCACTTAAAATCTCTTCGCAGCCTCTAATAGCAAGCTCATTTGTTCCGCCTTCGGGAATTAAATAAAAATCGCCAAATTCATGATGTAAAGATTCGACAAAATCGGAATCATTTTTTCTTCGGAAATCTTCTCTTGAAATAAAGTGAAATTGCATCCCATTCTCCGAAGCAAACTTTAAGGTAGGATTTGATTTTAGCGTTTTCTGAAGGTCTTTTTTCAGCTCTTCCCCACGAATTACTCCGATTGTGGGAATATTATGAATTCTTCCTGCCGCGGCAGTCGCCGCAATATGATTAGAAAAAGCACCTCCAAAAGTCAAAATTTGACTTTTTTGGAGCGCTTTGGCTTTTAAAACATTGTATTTAAGCTTCCTGAATTTATTCCCGGAAACTTCAGCATGCAGTAAATCTTCTCGCTTTAACCAAACTTCAATATTCTGCTTTTCAAATTTCTTGATAAAGTCATTTCGAGAAAAAACTGCCTCATTTTTATTGAAAATCAAATCGAAGTTGCGCTCTGCATTCATTTTGCAAAGATGAGAAAGGCGAAAATTGGAACAAAGAATTAAAGAAAATATTTTAGGAAGGAATAAGCTTTTCTGTTAGTTAAGTAGTCTTCATCTTTTTCCTTAGTGTAGGCTTCAACCTCAAAACTAATATTTTGGTAGGCTTTCATAGAATCTCGATATTTTATCCAGCGAAAGAGAAATTCAGCTACATAAAAAATATAGAAGAAAACAACCAAAAGCTCCAATTGCTGCTTCAGATGGATCTTCTCGTGATTCACTAAAAGCTCATCCTCTTTGTATTCGGCCGTTTTCACAAAAATCACCGGCCAAATTGTGACCGCAATAAAGTTTTTACCTAGAATATGTTTGTTGACCAAAATCATTTTCTTCAAGTTAAGAATTGTAATTTTGTTTTCATGAGTTTTCCAAGAAAAAAAATACCTTTAGAAGACGGCGACTATTATTTAACGCCAGAAGGTTATAAATGTTTTACAGAGCAATATCATCTTAAACGTGGCTATTGCTGCGAAAGCGGTTGTAGACAT
Organism: Zunongwangia endophytica; assembly: GCF_030409505.1. Classification (NCBI taxonomy): domain Bacteria; kingdom Pseudomonadati; phylum Bacteroidota; class Flavobacteriia; order Flavobacteriales; family Flavobacteriaceae; genus Zunongwangia; species Zunongwangia endophytica. The sequence goes on from NZ_JAUFPZ010000002.1 coordinate 2,470,261, forward strand.
TGCCCCTACGGTTATGATAAAAAGACGAATTCTCAATAATACATAAGTGATGGCTATTTGCTGTAATTATAGGAGATTTAAGGTTATTCGTATAGAAATAGTGCTTTTCAGAATAGTTAAAATAGTTTAATTCGGCATGATATTTGAGATTATCAAACAGTCTAACAAGTGATTAGCATCCTTGCTTAGGATTTTATAAATTATAAAATATAACACCTATGAAAGTTCTAAAATTTACTCCTGTGTTGTTGCTTTTGGCCATTTTCGTCACTTCTTGTAGCAGTGTGAGAGTAGCCTCTGATTATGATCGTGAAGCCAATTTTAATTCTTACAGCTCTTTCGCTTTTTTTAAGCCGGGAGTTGATAAAGCTGAAATATCTGATCTTGATAAGAAACGAATCATGCGAGCTATTGAAGCTTCTATGAAGGAAAAAGGATTCGAGAAATCCCAAAGTCCAGATCTTTTAGTAAGCATTTTCACCAAAACACACGAGAATATAAATATTTACCAGAATAACCCAGGATGGGGTTATGGTTGGGGTTGGTCACCATGGTATTGGAATACAGGATTCAATACAGTGAATAGAACTAGCGACGGAACTTTATATATCGATCTTATTGATGCAGAAACTAAAGAATTAGTATGGCAGGGAATGGGTACTGCTGCTCTTGCTGAAAAAGTGAGTAAAAAACAAGAACGCATTAATGAAATTGTATCCAAAATATTAGAAAAATATCCTCCGGGATCTGAAGATTAAAAGATTTCTAAGCCTCTCTCTCGAGAGGCTTTTTTATTGCCATATTTTTTACACTTCGCTTATTTCTTTTAAAATTTCGTATATTCAGTACTCAAATAAGCCACAACTTTATGCTTAATTCAATTGAGTCTAACGAAATTTTAGAACGCTTACCTGCGCATCTTCAGCAATATATTAAACCACAAAACTACGAAGATTACACGCCTATCAATCAAGCCGTATGGCGATATGTAATGCAGAAGAATGTGGCTTATCTTAGCAAGGTTGCGCACAATTCATATTTAGACGGACTCAAGCAAACGGGGATTTCTATAGATCATATTCCTAATATGTACGGGATGAACCGCATTTTAAAATCTATTGGATGGGCGGCGGTGGCTGTAGATGGTTTTATTCCGCCGGCTGCTTTTATGGAATTTCAGGCGTTTAATGTTTTGGTGATCGCGAGCGATATCAGACAACTTGAAAATATTGAATATACACCGGCACCAGATATTATTCATGAAGGCGCCGGCCATGCACCAATTATCGCAAATCCTGAGTATGCGGAATACCTGCGTAGATTCGGGGAAATTGGCTGCAAAGCGATTTCCAGCTCGCACGACTATGAGGTTTACGAAGCTATTCGAAAACTTTCTATCTTAAAAGAAGCTGAAGGAACGCCGCTAAAAGAAATTGCTGCTATTGAAAAACTTGTTGGAGAACTGCAAGATAAAAATGTTAAGCCTAGTGAAATGGCGCTCATAAGAAATTTACATTGGTGGACGGTAGAATACGGATTGATAGGAACTCCCGAAAATCCTAAGATTTATGGCGCCGGTTTGTTATCTTCTATTGGCGAAAGTAAATCTTGCATGACCGATAATGTAAAGAAAATACCTTATTCTATCGAAGCTATGCATCAGGAGTTTGATATTACAAAACCTCAACCTCAATTGTATGTAACTCCAGATTTTGCACATTTGAGTTTGGTTTTAGAGGAATTCGCCAATAAAATGGCGCTTAGAAAAGGTGGTTTAAGCGGAATTAAAAAATTGATTGATTCTAAAGGTTTAGGCACAATCGAATTTAGTACCGGTTTGCAGGTTTCTGGGAATTTTGAAAATGTGATCGAATTTGAAGGAAAACCGATTTATATTCAAACGAAAGGAAAAACAGCACTTGCTTCCAGAGAAAAAGAATTGGTAGGACATGGAACAAAATCACATCCCAAAGGTCTTGGCTCGCCCATCGGAAAATTAAAAGGGATCAATTTAGCCATTGAAGATATGAGTCCGCGTGACTTAAAGGCCTATAAAATTTACGAAGGAGAAAATATTGAGCTAGAATTTGAAGGTGGCGTCAACGTAAACGGCGAAATAATTACCGGAACCAGAAACCTACAAGGAAAAATAGTACTCATAAGCTTTAAAAATTGCACTGTAAAATACGAAGATCAAGTTTTATTTAAACCGGAATGGGGGCGATACGATATGGCCGTAGGTAAAGAAGTAGTCTCTGCATTTGCAGGACCTGCAGATCATCACTCGTTCGATTTAGTTACCCACAAAACAAGTTCTAGTGCAATTAAATCTGAGAAAACATCGGAACGCAAAGAGTTAGAAGATTTATATGAAGCCGTTCGTAATGTTAGAGAAGGAAAAAATACAAAATTCAGTATTCAGGCAGTTTTTGATATTCTGAAAAAAGATCATCAGGAAGATTGGTTACTAAGCACTGAAATTTATGAACTTGCTTTAGAACATGATGAAGATTTGGCTGAAAGAACAAAAGAGCATCTAAAAGACCTTCAGCAAAAAAGACCAAAAATAGCGCATCTAATCGAAGACGGATTCGCTATGGCTAGGCATAAACTGGCTCCTAAAATCTAAAGTTTGATATCCTGTAGATCGTTTTGAGAGGTTACCGGCATGTCATTATATTCTAAGGTCCAGCCCATGGTACTTGTTAGGATATAGATTTTTGACAATTCGCTTACCAACCTGTTTTGAGCGTTCGTTTTAATACTGGAAGCCTCTATTTTTTTCTTTAAAGAAGCGGTCACTTTCTTTTTGATCTTATTGTGATCTGAAGCTTCAAATTGATTTAGATAATCCTGGGTAACATCGTAATATTGAATATCCGGATAAATATTAAGCTCTTCTTTTGGGATACTCTTTATAATGACACGCTTGTTTTCCTCATCGATTTCAGTTTCAAGCTGACTTAGATCATAGCTTACCGTTACTTTCGCATTAACTACAATTAGCGCTTTCTTTCTTGCCGAAAAGACATCTAAATAAAACTTTTTGGAATCTTTATATGACCAAACCTGAGAGAAATCACCTTCGGTAACGACCAGTTTTCCCACATTCTTAATCTGTTCCTGTATTAACTGTGAGTTTTGGGTTAACTGCGCTTTTTCATCTTGATAATCTTTGTAAGATCGATAACCAAAGAATATAAGCACAATCACTACAACAGCGATTAAGAACTTTTTCATTTAATAAAAGTTAGAATTAGGAAATTAAAGATAAGGATTTAAAAATAGGAAAGTGTTATAAAAAACTTATGGACGGCCCCACCCGTCCATAAGAGTAAAATTTCTAAAATCTACCCCAAACAAATTTTAGAAAAGAAAGTTTAATTAATCATCGTATTCTTTATGGCGAATACTTCAATCAATAAATTAGAATTAATTTACAGTGCGTAATTTACGATTATTTTGTAATATTCAAAATATATATCGTTTAATTTTATTACATAGCAGTATAATTGGCTTTTAAAATAATAAATTCAGAATTTAATAGTTGGATTTTTATCCTGTAATTTTTTAATTTTTAGCTGAAGTTTGTCAAGAAATTCGCGATGTTTCGGGCTAGTTTCATCAAACGGGCGATGACTTAAACCTTTCTGAATAGTATTTATTTCTTTCATTATTGGATAAACTTTCGCATCTATCCACGCTTCTTTGAATTTATCCCAAACATAATCTATTGCTATTTCAGAAAGATGAATCATGTCTTTTCCATAAAAACGATAATCCCGCAACTCGTCCATTACAATCTCGTAACTCGGAAAATATGTCGTTTTTTTATCGAATTTCAATTTCATTTCTTCGCGATATGAATGCAAACCCGAAATAAGATTCGCCTTGCTACGCTGATTTTCTACAAAACCATCCTTCAAATGCCGGACCGGTGAAACGGTAAAGATCACTTTAGCTTTAGGATTAAGCTTCCAGATGATTTTCGAAATTTCAGTAAGACTTTCTTTAATTTCTTCCGCAGAAAAAATCTTTTTACTGAAATTAGATTGCGCTACTTTATGGCAATTCGCGACCAAACGATTATCAGAGTTTAAAATATAGCCCCAAGACGTCCCTAAAGTAATTATCACATGTGAACTTTCTTGCAGAAAAGCTCGAGTGGATGCTAAGGTATTATTCAAATTATAAATCATCTCTGAACGATCAGAATGATTCATTTGAGAGTGAACATCAAAACACGAACATTGATTATTTAGCTGAAAAATGTCTTTCTCTGAATATTCATAATTTTCATCTATTCTTTGGAAGAGCTGAAGTAATGCTAAAGGATTAAAAATGATCCCAAACGGATTCTGAATGACACGAAACTTATAATACTGAAGTTTATCTCCAATATTTTCTACAAAACAAGAACCAAATAAAGATATTTTAGCTTCGTAATCGATCTTTGGAGACTGATTTTTAATCGGTACAATTGTCCTAAAATCCATAACTATTGTAAATAATAAAGGCGTACAGAATTAATCCTTCCGTACGCCTATCTTTTTCATAAAAGAAAGATACTAAATTTCTTAGAATCTTGTTATTCGATATATTTTTTAGCTTCAGCTAAAGCTTCTGGTATTCCTGCAGGTTTTTTACCACCTGCAGTTGCAAAGAAAGGCTGGCCACCGCCACCTCCCTGGATATGCTTACCAAGCTCACGAACAATTGTTCCCGCATTTAAGTCTTTGCTAGCAACTAACTCTTTAGAAACATAGCAAGAAAGTAATGCTTTTCCTTTTTGCTCGGTTCCAAAAAGAAGGAATAAATTATCGATCTCTCCACCCAATTGAAAGGCTAGATCTTTAATTCCGCCGGCATCTAAATCTACTTGTTTTGCTAAAAAGTGAACTCCGTTTATTTCCTGAATCTCATTTTTGATCTCAGATTTTAGGTTTTTGGCTTTTTCTTTCAGTAAAGCTTCTACTTGCTTTTTAAGCTCAGCATTTTCATCTTGTAATACTGAAATTGCTTTTACTGGATCTTTGGCATTTTTCAACAATCCCTGAACCTCTTCTAATATTTCAGTTTTAGTATTAAAATAGTCTCTTACTGCTTCCCCGGTGATCGCTTCGATCCTACGAATCCCTGAAGCTACTGCACTTTCTCCGGTAATTTTAAAATACCAGATATCGGCGGTATTATTTACGTGCGTACCACCACAAAGTTCCATAGATTCTCCAAAACGAATCGCACGAACACTATCGCCATACTTCTCTCCAAAAAGTGCAATCGCACCTTGATCTAAAGCTTCTTGGTGAGCGATATTTCGTTGTTCTTCAAGTTTTAAGTGTTGCTGAATACGCTCGTTTACAAACTGCTCTACATGCTCTATTTCTTCGGAAGAAAGTTTGCTAAAATGACTAAAATCGAAACGCAAATAATTAGGTTGCACCATAGAACCTTTTTGCTCTACGTGCGCTCCCAGTATTTGTCGTAACGCCTGATGCAGTAAGTGTGTGGCGGTATGATTTGCCGCTGTTTTTGCACGAGCAGCTGCATCTACTATTGCGGTAAACTCTGCTGAAACATCTTTAGGCAATTTCTTAGCAAAATGGATAATCTGGTTACTTTCTTTCTTAGTATCGAGAATGCTTATTTTTTCCTCACCAAGTTTCAAATATCCTTTATCGCCAACCTGCCCACCACCTTCTGGATAAAAAGGTGTTTTAGTAAATACTATTTGATAAAGCGCTCCTTGCTTTTTCGTTTCTACTTTACGGTATTTGGCGATTTTGACCTTAGTTTCTAATTCATCATAACCTACAAAAGCATCTTCATCTACCTCAGTAATTTCTTCCCAATCTCCAGAGGTTACCTGGGTTGCAGCTCTAGAGCGTTCTTTTTGCTTTTTAAGTTCTGCTTCAAATTCAGCAATATTTAAACTAAGTCCTTTTTCTTTTAAAATAAGCGCAGTCAAGTCGATCGGAAATCCAAAAGTATCATATAATTCAAAAGCTTTCACTCCTGAAATTTCTTTGCCTTTAGATTCGGTTACAATATTGTCTAACATCACCAATCCCTGTTCTAAAGTTCGAAGAAAAGAAAGCTCTTCTTCTTTAATCACATTTTGGATAAGCTGTTCTTGTTTTACCAACTCTGGGAAAGCTTCTCCCATTTGAGTTTTAAGTCTATCTACTAATTTGTAGATAAAAGGTTCTTTAGTATTTAAAAAGGTGAAACCGTACCGAATCGCACGACGCAAAATTCTACGAATCACATAACCGGCTCCCGTATTACTTGGCAATTGCCCATCTGCTATACTAAAAGCTACGGCACGAACGTGATCAGCAATCACACGAATGGCGATATTAATTTCTTCAGATTTACCGTAAGTTGAATTAGTGATCTTTTCTATCTCGGCGATAAGTGGTGTAAAAACATCGGTATCGTAGTTGGATTGTTTTCCTTGCATGACCATACAAAGACGCTCGAATCCCATACCGGTATCGATATGCTTAGCAGGTAATTCTTCTAAAGAACCATCTGCTTTTCGGTTAAATTGCATAAAAACCAGGTTCCATATTTCTACAACCTGCGGATGATCGGCATTTACCAATTCTCTACCCGATTTTTTGGCTTTCTCTTCAGCAGAACGTATATCTACATGAATTTCTGAACAAGGCCCACATGGCCCCTGATCGCCCATTTCCCAAAAGTTATCTTTTTTATTTCCGTAGATAATTCGGTCTTCAGGAACAATTTTTTTCCAAAATTCTAAAGCTTCGGTATCTAAACCAACACCGTCTTCTTTACTGCCCTCGAAAACAGAAACGTATAGACTTTCTTTATCGATATTGAACTTCTGGGTTAATAATTCCCAGGACCAATTAATGGCCTCTTCTTTAAAATAGTCTCCAAAACTCCAGTTCCCTAGCATTTCGAACATGGTGTGATGATAAGTATCGTGACCTACTTCTTCCAAATCATTATGCTTACCGCTAACACGAAGACATTTTTGTGAATCGGTTACCCGAGTATTTTTTGGTACCGAATTCCCAAGAAAAAATTCTTTAAACTGAACCATCCCGGCGTTGGTAAACATCAGGCTTGGATCATTCTTAAGCACCATTGGTGCTGAAGGGACAATGCTATGCGATTTTGCTTTAAAAAATTCTAAAAAGCTTTTGCGAATTTCCTGAGATTTCATGTACTGTAATTTCTTCTAAAAATTATTAAATTATGCAGGCTATAAAACAATTGCTATCTTTGTTCGTTACCGTATAAACTTGCACGCTTTTTGTGCATACAACGGCAACAAAAATACTATAAATTTACCTCATGTCGAAGGTTAAATATTATTACGATAGCGATACTCTTTCCTACCAAAAAATCGAACGAAAAAAAGGTCGTCGATTTGGGATTGTTTTGCTTAGCATCTTCGGAAGTTTTCTTGCCGGTTTTCTTCTATTATTAGTCTACCTGAATATTCCGCAGATCGAAACGCCCAAAGAAAAGGCACTTAAGCGAGAACTGCAAAATATGCAGTTGCAATATGGCTTGCTGAATAAAAAAATGGATCAAATCCAAAACGTGCTTGGCAATATTGAAGATCGTGACAACAACATTTACCGTTTATATTTTGAAGCAAATCCTATCCCTGAAGAAACACGTAAAGCCGGTTTTGGAGGGATTAATCGATATAAAGATCTAGAAGGTTTCGACAACTCGAAGCTAATTTTGGAAACCACAAAAAGAATGGATGTGCTTACCAAACAACTGGTAGTACAATCTAAATCTTTAGATGAAATTGCTGATTTAGCAAAAGAAAAAGAAGATCTACTAGCAGCAATTCCCGCCATCCAACCTGTAAAAAATGAAAATCTAACCAGAATCGCATCAGGTTATGGTTGGAGAACCGACCCTTTTACCAAGGTGAGAAAATTTCATTATGGGATGGATTTTACTTCGCCAAGAGGAACACCGGTTTATGCTACAGGTGACGGCCGTGTAACAAGGGCCGATAATCATAGCACAGGTTACGGAAACCATATAAGAATCGATCATGGCTATGGCTATACCAGCCTTTACGCCCACTTATACAAATACAATATAAGAAGAGGGCAAAAGGTGAAGCGTGGTGATGTCATAGGATTTGTGGGAAGCACGGGTAGATCTGAAGCGCCACATTTACATTATGAAGTTTACAAAGATGATGAGCATATAAATCCTATCAATTTTTACTACGGAAATCTATCTCCTGAAGAATTTGACGAAGTACTTAGAAAATCACAACAGGAAAACCAATCTCTGGATTAATGCAAGTTGACCTACCTGAAAAAAGATATTATAGCATTGGCGAAGTAGCCACGGCTTTTAAAGTAAATACTTCCCTAATACGATTTTGGGAAAAGGAGTTTGATGTTATTCAGCCGAAGAAAAATGCGAAAGGAAATCGCAAATTTACCCCAGAAGACATTAAGAACCTGGAACTTATATATCATCTTGTAAAAGAACGCGGTTTTACGCTTGAAGGAGCCAAAACTCATCTTAAAGAAGAAAAGCAAAAAACACTGAGCAATTTTGATATTGTTCGTAAATTAGAAAAAATTAAATCAAGCCTAATCAATATTAAAAATCAATTATAGAAAATGAAAAAATGGTTAATCCCCGTAATAGTCCTAGTTGTTCTTGGAATAATAGTTTATAGTATGACTGCCGGAGTAAACAACACGGGAGTAGAACTTGAAGAAAACGCAAAAGAAGCATGGTCTAACGTAGAAAGTTCGTATCAGCGAAGAAGCGACCTTATTGGAAATCTGGTTAAAACTGTACAAGGTGCTGCCGATTTTGAAAGAGGAACTTTAACGGATGTGATAGAAGCTCGTGCAAAAGCAACTTCTGTAAACGTGGACGCTTCAAATTTAAGCGCCTCTCAAATTCAGCAATTTCAACAAGCACAAACTGGTTTATCTTCTGCATTATCCAAATTATTAGTAAGTGTAGAGCGATATCCGGATATTAAAGCAAATCAAAACTTTCTGCAATTACAAGCACAAATTGAAGGTACAGAGAATCGTATCAATGTAGCGCGTGACCGCTACAATGCTGCGGTAACCGACTTTAATACCTTCATTAGAAAATTCCCGAATAATATATTTGCGGGAATGTTTGGCTTTGAGCGTATGGAGCGCTACCAGGCCGATGCTGGTGCTGAAAATGCTCCGGAAGTAGATTTCGACTTTAAGTAAACCTTTAAAATATAAACTATGAGCCGCAAAGAATTTTCACTAAAGACCGAAGATGAAAATGAGATCGTAGAGGCGATTAGAATTGCCGAAAAAAGCACTTCTGGTGAAATTCGGGTTCATCTTGAAAAATCTTCTGGCGCACAGGATATTTTTGAACGTGCGATGGATGTTTTCCACAAATTAAAGATGGACAATACTAAGGAAGAAAATGGTGTGCTAATCTACGTTGCTGTAGAGGATCGTAATTTTGTGATCTACGGAGACAAAGGGATTAACGATAAAGTAGAAGATGATTTTTGGGAAAGCACAAAAGATGTAATCCTGGAACACTTCAAAAAAGGAAACTTTAAACAAGGTCTTGTTGACGGCATATTAAAAGCCGGTGAACAATTGAAAAGACATTTTCCATGGCAGGAAGATGACGAAAATGAACTTTCAGATCAAATTTCAAGAGGATAAATGTTACAACTCAATAAAAAGATTGGCCTATTAAGCCTGTTATTGTTACTTATTAGTTTTGTTGGATTCGCACAGCGTGATATACCACCAAAACCAAGTAAACAAACAGCAGTTTACGACGAAGCTGATCTTTTAAATACTTCGGAAGAACAACGTCTTACCCAAAAGCTTATTAATTATGCCGATACAACTTCGACGCAGATTGTAGTTGCAACCATTGCTTCTCTTCAGGGAGAATACGCAGGAACCTATGCAACACACTGGGCTGAAGAATGGGGAATCGGAATGGATGGTAAAGACAACGGACTTCTTATTCTTGTTGCTGAAAAAGAAAGAAAGATTCAGATACAAACAGGTTACGGTTTAGAACCTTACATGACCGATGCTTATACTTATCAAATAATCAACAATATCATTTTGCCAGAATTTAAGCGAGATGATTATTATACAGGTTTAGATAAAGGTACATCTGCTGTCTTTGAAGTTTTATCTGGTACGTTTAAAGGTACTCCACAAAAAAGAGGATCTTCTGGAAATTCGGCAAAACCAATCGCTTTATTTATAATAGTATTTATAGTTATTATTATTTCCCTTATCGGTAAAAATCGAGGCGGTGGTAAAGGCGGTGGTCGTCGTGGACGTAGCACGCTTATGGACGCCATTATCTTAAGTTCACTTGGTCGCGGTAGTTTTGGCGGCGGAGGATTCGGCGGTGGCTCTGGAGGTGGTTTCGGAGGCGGCGGCGGATTTGGCGGAGGCTTCGGAGGCGGAGGCTTTGGCGGAGGTGGCGCTGGCGGAAGCTGGTAAAATCTGAATAAACGAATAAAATTACTAGTAGAAATTATATAAAAAATGCCCAATCTTAAAACTAAGATTGGGCATTTTTTTGTCAATTATTTAAAGTACTATCTTCGTGGTCGTCGGCCTCCTCTGCCACCTCCATAACCTTCACCTCCAAAATTCTTTAAATTATAGGTAAAACTTAGCATTGCATACTGAGTAAGAACTAAGCTATTAGTATCCTGAATATAATCTTCTCCAATAACTCTACGGGTATTAATTACCTGATCCAATACATCATACACTTTTAGTTTGATGTTTGCTTTCTCATCCCAAAACTGATATCCTAAACTGGTATTCCAAAGTAATGAGGTGTTATCAAATTCAGAAGATACATTCCCGAACTTATTGTAGGAAATATCATTACCAAAAACTACATTTTTGGGCCAGTATGTAGTTACCTCTAATCCTGCACGCTGATTGATAAATTCCTGATCATTCAGATTACTAATACTATAACGCGAATTATTATAATCTATACCAAACTCTGGATTAACCTCAATAACATCCTCTATAGCATAAGTAAACCTTACGGAAGGTCCAATGCCTATATTTTCTGAATTGAACTTTACACCATTAGAAAATCCTACATTTTTATTATAGCTACTATTTAAAGATAATCGATATCTAAACTCGCTATTTTCATTCTTCTTTTGCTTATTATAGAAAATACCTAAGGAAGCAGACATCGCACCGTCCACATTTGTGTAGGTAGTTGTTCTTAAAAGTGTATTAGGATCTGTTATTGTTCTTGCTACAACACTATTTTCAGTAAAATTTAAATTGAAATAACTAAAAATACCACTACGAGTTGAAAAATCGAAATTACGATACCCTCCTCGAATATTGTGAGTATAAGAAGGTCTCAAATCTGGATTACCAGTAACGATATTATTGGGGTTAGTTTGATCAATAACCGGCTGCAATTGTCGCACTGAAGGCACATTAGCATCTGTAGAATAATCTATCGATAAACTTTTTGATCGTTCAACCTCATACCGAATCCTTGCTCGCATATAAAGATTATTGTAGGTATTATCGAATGAAATATCAGATAGATAATTATTATTCTCTAAAGTGGTATTTAAAAGACCAAAATTAGTATCTATTCTCCAAACATCTCCTTCATAGTTGATTCCGGCATTTGGGATATGCTGTCTACTTTTCACTTCAAAGTTACTGCTTAAGCCTTCATTTAAAACACTATAGTCGCCATTTTGATCAGCTTCAAACACATAGCGCTCGTTCGTGTTATTGTTTGAAGAAAAATCATATGATAAATCCAAGAAGAGATCGTCAGCCAGTACACTCCGTTGGGAAACACTAAAAGAATAATTTTCGGTGTTTCCATCTTCGTCTATATATTGATCCTGTATTTCTGTATCATTACCATTATCATCATACACTACTCTTTCAGAATAAAAATAATTGTCATTTTCCTGAACGTCATATGTGTTTCTAAATTCCAATTGTAGAAAAGCACCACGATTACCAAAACGTTTTATGAAATCGATATTATTACTGAAGCTAGTACTGTAGATATCTTCAGACTCGGTAGTACTTGTTGTATTTGCTAATTTCCGATCTTCATTTAAACTCTCAGAAGAAGATCCCCTTTCAGAGTTTCCAACATTTGCAGTAAATCGTGGAGAAACTGAAAGTTTTGTAAGAGTATCAAATTCGATTTCGAATCTAGCATTAGCTCTATGGCTATCATTCTTTAAATCACTATAATTTGAAGAGTTCGTAAAGAATCGTTGATCGGGTAAAATATTTTCTCTTTGTATTGTGGTTTCCTGCCTTGTATCGTTTCTTCCGAAGAAATAATCACCATTAAGCTCGTATTTATCGCTCCACTCATTAGTATAATTTAGCCCCGCATTTTCTGCTTTGGTGATGCCGCCACCACCTCCAAAAACTGAACGTGCATTGCCTCCCCCCATCATTCCGTAGACTTCATCAAAACTAAAACCTGAACTATTAATATTATTAGAACTAGCCAGAATACTTAAACGCATATCGTCTTTAAAAATATTTCCAATTGCGCTAAGCTCATAACGATCATCGGTACCACCACCGGCAGTAGCTCTCGCAAAATAGCCTTTATTCTTATCTTCTTTTATAGTAATATTTATGGTCTTATTATCTGGATCTCCTGCTTTACCGGTAAATTCTTCAGACTTAGTTTTTTCGTTTGAAACCTGAATTTTTTCTATAATCTCTTTGGGAAGATTTTTAGTCGCAATAAGCGGATCGTCGCCAAAAAACTCTTTACCGTTTACTTTAATACTGGAAACTGGTTTTCCGTTTACAGTTATTGCGCCATCAGAATCTACTTCTACGCCAGGTAATTTCTCTAGTAATTCTTCGAGGTTTGCATTTTGCCGAGTTTTAAAACTATCGGCATTAAACTCTAGAGTATCTTTTTTTAATGTTAGCGGAGGTCTTGAAGCTACCACGGTTACCTCTCCTAATTGATTATCCTCAAGTTCCATCTTCAAATCGCCTAGGTTTTGAGTTTCCTCCTTAATCTCGACTAGCTTCTTGAATGATTTATACCCAGCAAAGGATATCAAAAGATTTAAATTCTTTTCTTTAGACGAGCCAGCGAGAGTAAATTCACCAGAACTTTCAGATATTGTATACGTCACTAAAGTACTATCTGAGACTTTTTCTACGTACACCGTCGCAGATGGAAGCGGATTGCCATCGGGATCCAAGACCTTCCCAGACAATTCAAATTTTTGTGAGAAGCCTATCGCGCTGATAAAAATAAACGCGATTACAAAATAAAATTTCATTGATTGATGTTTAAAATTTTCGGTTTAGGTTATAAACGTGGTGGTTATATCTAGTTAGACTCCGCTAAAACGAAAACGTTTAATAAAACATCATAAATTTTCTAAAAAAACATAAAAAAAGGATTCAAAAACCCTAAAATGGCTTAAGAATCCTTTATTAAACTATTGAAAAAATTTTATTTCTTTCTGAAATATACTGTAATTGGAACTCCTTTAAAATCAAATTCCTCACGTAATTTATTCTCTATAAACCTTTTATAAGGATCTCTCACATACTGAGGAAGATTACAGAAAAATGCAAATTGCGGTTGCGGAGTTGGCAACTGGGTACAGAATTTAATTTTCACATACTTTCCTTTATAAGCCGGTGGCGGATTATTTTCCATTATTGGGAGCATGACATCGTTAAGAAGCTTAGTTTTTATCTTCTTACTTCTATCCTCAAATACTTTTACGGCAGTTTCTATCGCTTTGAAAATACGCTGCTTATTCAACACAGACATAAAAATAATTGGCACATCTGTAAACGGTTCAATTTCCCTGCGAATTTCCTGCTCTAAAGTTTTCATGGTATTGGTTTCTTTTTCAACCAAATCCCATTTATTTACAAGTATAACTATCCCTTTACGGTTGCGTTGCGCAAGCCAGAATATATTTTGTACCTGGCCGTCAAATCCACGGGTGGCATCTAAGACGAGTAAACAAACATCGGCATTCTCTATTGCTCTTACCGATCGCATAACCGAGTAAAACTCCAGATCTTCTTTAACTTTTGATTTTCTACGGATCCCAGCCGTATCTACCAAATTAAATTCAAAACCGAATCTGTTGTATTTGGTATCTATAGAATCTCTAGTGGTTCCTGCAATATCAGTTACGATATATCTTTCTTCACCTATTAATGAATTAATGAAAGAAGATTTACCAGCATTAGGACGTCCTACTACTGCAAATCTTGGAAGCTCACTTTCTTCAACATTTGTTTCTTCTGGTAAAGCTTCGATAACTGCATCTAGTAGATCTCCAGATCCACTACCATTGGTACTCGCAATAGGAAAATAATCTCCTAAACCTAAAGCGTAAAATTCTACAGCGTTCTCTAGGCGTTTATTGTTGTCTACTTTATTTACAGCAAGAAATACAGGTTTGTTTACTTTTCTAAGAAGTATTGCAACATCTTCATCCATCGGGGTTATGCCTGTCTCTACGTCTACCATAAAGATAATCACATCTGCCTCATCGATAGCGAGTTCTACCTGCTTATCAATTTCAGATTCAAAAACATCATCGCTCCCAATAACATACCCACCGGTATCTATTAAAGAAAACTGCCGACCATTCCAGTCTGATTTTCCATAATGACGATCGCGGGTTACACCACTCACAGAATCTACAATCGCCTCACGACGTTGTATTAAACGATTAAAAAAAGTAGATTTTCCAACATTAGGCCTCCCTACAATAGCAACAATACCACTCATAACTAAAAATTATTTGCAAAGGTAGTATTAAACAACCGATTTAGAAACATTAAATTTTCATGAATTTAAATGTATCCTCTAGCTATTCAGCTGCTTGTGTATTCTGTGTTTTTTCAATTAGTTTCCCAACGGTTAATCCCTGCACTAAAATGGCAAATATTACCACAACATAAGTCATCACAAGAAAAAGATCGCGATCCATATCTTTAGTTAATCCCAGACATAGCGCGATAGAAATTCCACCTCTTAAACCGCCCCACGTCATAATGAGATTTGTTTTTGGAATAAAACCCAGCTTCTTTCTGAAAAACTCTATCGGCAGCAACAAAGAAAGATAGCGACAAACAAGCACTACCGGAATAGCTAATAGCCCGGCAAGAATATATTCCAGATCGAACGTGAGTACCAAAATCTCCATCCCTATAAGAACAAAAAGCACCGTATTTAAAAGAATATCAATAAGCTCCCAAAATTTATCAACGTAAGTTTCCGTCATTTCAGACATAGAGGATTGTCTAACGGTATCCTTGCCTACAAGTAAACCTGCGGTTACCATAGCTAAAGGAGCAGAAAAATGAAGTTTTTGAGCAACTGCTGTACCAACCATTACTGCAGCTAGTGTGATAATTACTTCAGTATCATAATCATCAATCGAGCGCATTAAAAGATAGGTGATATACCCAATCCCTAATCCTAAACCTACGCCTCCAATAACCTCAGCACCAAAAAGCTCAAGAATATGCATAAATCCGGTACTTTCTTCGCTACCACCAGATTCGGCAATATTAAATATGGTTAGAAAAACGACTACTCCTACTCCATCATTAAATAAAGATTCTCCTACTATTTTTGTTTCAAGCTGTTTTGGAGCACCTGCTTTTTTTAATATTCCTAATACGGCAATAGGATCTGTAGGAGAAATTAAAGCACCAAAGAGTAGACAATTAATAAAATCTACCTCCAAACCAAATAAAGGCAACATAAAGTATACAAGACTACCTACTAAAAATGTCGAAGTAAGCACGCCCAAAGTTGCAAACACGACAACGGGCCATCGCTGGACTTTTAATTGCTCAAAATTAGTGTGTAATGCACCGGCAAAAAGCAAAAAGCTAAGCATAACATCAAGCAGTAATGTTCTAAAATCAAGCTGAGTAATGATATATTGCTCAATGTCGAGTAATGTATCATCAAAAAAACTAATCCCGAAAACAACTAAACTGAATATAATTGTGATCAGCATTAAACCAATAGTAGTTGGCAACTTCAAAAATCGAACATTTACATAGCCAAAAAGTGCGGCCAATGCAATGATGATGGTTAGAATAATAAACGGACTCATATTTTTGCTGAAGTAATAGTTCAGCTTAAAGATATACGAATCGGTTTGGGAATCAATTTAACCAAAGTCTTTTAACGAAAGATTAAAATAACTAAATGCTAAAATTAGTCTTTAGAATAACCAAAACGCTTTAATTGTCTATCGTTACTTCTCCAGTTTTTGTTCACTTTCACGTAAAGTTCTATGTGAACTTGTTTCCCAAAGAATTTCTCTAAATCGGCACGTGCCTCTACACCTACTCGCTTTAAAGCATTCCCTTTATGACCAATTATAATTCCTTTTTGTGTATCACGTTCTACCATGATCACACTACGCATCCTTATAATTTTCTCTTCTTCAAAAAACTCCTCGGTTTCTATTTCTACGGAATAAGGGATTTCTTTTTTATAATGAATTAGAATTTTCTCGCGAATAATTTCATTTACAAAAAAACGTTCCGGTTTATCGGTAAGGCTGTCTTTCGGATAAAAAGCAGGACTTTCTGGCAACAATTCAATAATCCGGCTAAAAACTTCAGCAACATTAAATCCTTCTAAAGCTGAAATTGGATAAATTTCGGCTTTAGGAACTTTCTCTTTCCAAAGCTGCACTTGCGATTCGAGCTGCTCTTGGTGAGATTTATCAATTTTATTCAGTAATAATAAAACCGGTATGTCAGCATGAATAATTTTTCTAAAGAAAGCTTCATCTTTTAGATTCTGCTCGCCAATTTCAACCATATAAACTAACACATCGGCATCTTCAAAAGCAGATTTTACAAAATCCATCATCGATGCCTGAAGCTCGTACGCAGGTTTAATAATTCCGGGAGTATCACTTAAAACTGCCTGAAAATCTTCTCCGTTCACAATCCCCAAAATACGATGTCTTGTAGTTTGCGCTTTAGAAGTAATAATGGATAAACGCTCTCCTACAAAAGCATTCATCAATGTTGATTTTCCTACGTTGGGATTCCCAATAATATTTACAAAACCTGCTTTATGTGCCATGCTGAATTTTTTACAAAGATATTTTATTTAATTACTGCAACCTAAAACCAAACGAAAAATTGATTTTTTTCAGAAAAGAAGCTTTTCTACAACCTAAAAACGACTACTAAATACGTAAAAAACAAGGATTTATATTACGATACCATTAAAAATTGAAGGCTTTTAAGCAGTCTGCTTTCTTATTAAATTAAATTATATAATTTTGCGGCTTCTAAAATTGAAGCCCAAGGCTTTAAATATCAGCAAAAGACACAAAAAGCAATATGAAACAAGTCTTCAATCTCTTTGATTTTTCTCAAAAAGTTAATTATAAAACCGAGATATTGGCTGGGCTTACCGTGGCAATGACCATGATCCCAGAATCTTTATCTTTTGCCATATTAGCAGGCTTCCCTCCGTTAGTTGGTTTATATGCCGCCTTTATAATGGGATTAATTACCGCAATATTTGGTGGACGCCCGGGATTGGTTTCTGGTGGTGCCGGTGCAACCGTCGTTGTTTTAATTGCTTTAATGAATTCGCACGGATTAGAATATGTATTTGCCGCAGTAGCCATGGCAGGAATCATTCAGATTGCCGTTGGCGTATTTAAACTGGGGAAATTTATACGATTAGTACCGCAACCTGTTATGTTTGGGTTTGTAAACGGTCTTGCGGTTATTATTTTTTCTGCTCAATTAGAACAGTTTAAAGAAGTGGTAAATGGACAGGTAGAATGGCTAACAGGTAGCCCATTGTTAATTATGCTGGCTTTAGTAGCTTTAACGATCGCTATTATTCTTATTTTTCCTAAAATAACCAAAGCAGTTCCACCATCGTTAGTAGCAATATTAGTGGTTTTTGGTCTTGTTTATTTCTTCGGAATTGAGACCAGACAGGTTAAAGATATTGCTTCAGTAAGTGGTACGTTACCTCCTTTTCACATTCCGCAGGTTCCATTTACTTTAGAAACCCTGAAGATTATTTTACCATACGGACTTATCATGGCAGCAGTTGGTTTAACTGAAGGACTATTAACTTTAAACCTTGTTGATGAAATTACCGGAACCCGTGGTCGTAGTAACAAAGAATGTGTTGCGCAGGGAACCGCAAATATTGCCAATGGCTTTTTCTTCGGAATGGGGGGATGCCCGATGCTTGCACAAACGCTGGTAAATTTATCTTCCGGATCTCGCGCAAGACTATCTGGAATTATCGCTGCGATTACTATTTTAATAATTATCCTTGTTGGTGCACCGGTAATTGAATTATTACCCATGGCAGCACTTACAGGAGTTATGATCATGGTGGCATTTGGTACTTTTGAGTGGGCAAGTTTTAAAACACTTACCAGAATGCCTAAGCATGATATTTTTGTAATGGTATTGGTAACCTTAATTACCATTTTGCTTCACAATTTGGCACTTGCAGTATTAATTGGTGTAATTATTTCAGCATTAGTATTTGCCTGGGATAACGCGAAAAGAATTCGAGCTAGAAAAAGAATCGATGAAAATGGCGTTAAACATTACGAAATATACGGTCCACTTTTCTTTGGATCGACAACAGCTTTCAATGAGAAATTCGATGTTTTGAATGATCCTGAAGAAGTAATTGTAGACTTTTCTGAAAGTAGAATTGTAGATATGTCTGGTATCGAAGCGGTAAATAAACTTACCGAAAGATATGCTAAGCAAAATAAAAAATTACACTTAAGACATTTAAGTGATGATTGTCGCCATCTCCTAAACAATGCAGATGCAATCATTGAGGTAAATATTATTGAAGATCCAACTTATCGCGTGGTTACCGATCGCGTAGATTAGTTTGATTATTCTTACGTTCCTACGAACATTTAATTTTTATTTTTATCTATTAAAAAAAGCTCCTTAGACTATCGAAATTCGATATTTAAGGAGCTTTTTATTTTAAGGCTTATTTATTTACTCTGAATCTTCAGATTCGTCCATAGCACTAAAGGATTTGATGGCTTGATTTGGCTCCATCACATTGTATCCATCCCAAAATTCAGAATTATATTTTTTGAATTTCTTATAATCAAATTGGTTATTTACTTCAACTGAAGCATAAGAATCTTCGCTCATTTCCTCTTCATCATAAATAATCCACTGCCCTTTAGAAACATCACTTGCCACGATATCCATCTCTAGATCTAATTCCTTAAGACGTTTGTTCCAATACCATTTTCCTTTTTTCACTAAAATTTTTAAAGGTCGGCTTACACCAAATGTATTCCCAGAGCTACGCTCTACATATTTTAAATTGTATTTTGCGTTCTGATCTTTAGTAAAGATCATTTTCCCCTGATAAACGTCCGCTTTATTACTAATGCCAAATAGTTTGAATTTCTTAAGCGGTTTCACAATATCATAATCCAGACGATAAAGTCCAAAATCTTCTGTACTTACAAACATTTTTCCTTTAAAGTCGGCTCCGCGTTTTGGTTTAAAATTAATTACATAAGCGATATCGCTTCCAATCTGGGTATATCCTTCAATTTCAAAATCGTATTTTCTTGATTTCTCAAAAACATCTAGTGTGATATCTTCTTTCCAGAACATTCCTTTAAGGCTTGTCCTAAGTTTTGAGTGAATACCATTCGCTAAATCTTCATAAAGTTCGATACTATCTTTTGCCTTTTCTTCCGCAGTTTTTTCTTTGGGTTCTTCTACCTCCTCTATTTCTTCAAGAAACTCATCGCTATCCATTTTAAATCCTAACAATCCAGATTTAATTTTCACATAAGTATCTTCGCCAAGATTATCTTTAATAATTTGCTCCATGCGCTCGCCAAGTTCTTCTACTCCCTGCTCGTTCGTTGGATTATATAGATTGGCGATTTTAATTACCTGAACTTTTTGATCGTCATAATTACCGTAAAAATCACCAAGATACTCCATATAACTATCTACGTAACGCGGAATTTGAGTTAGTGCATTATTCACAAATTTCTGATCGATTTCTGGAATGGTACTTTCTTCCACTTCCATATCCATACGTTTTATATCATTGAAGTAAGAACTTCGATAAAAGAAACGCTTCTTTGCGTAATTAAAATTATAATTAGAGTCGATATTCGCTAAAACCTTCTCTAAAATTTCTTCGCCGGTTAAGTCTTTATCAGATAGAAAAACTTCTGTCAACGTAATTGAAGATGGCTTTATAAATAAGGTATCTTTTAATTCTGAAATTAGCATTTCGGTTTCCTCGTACCCTAAAGAAGAAACTTTTATTTTATTATTTTCTGAAATTCCTTCGGGTAGCACAAAAACACCCTCATCGTTGGTTAAAACTCCCTTGTTTTCTCCATACTGAATTGTAGCATAAGGAATAATTTCTCTGGTTTGTCCATCTGCAAGTACCGCAGAAATTTCAGTCTGCTGGCTAAATACAGTTGCGGAAATAAGTAAAAGTGCCTGAATAATTAATGTTCGCATTTTGATGATGATTTGGTTAGATGACTCATTTTTAAATAGCTGGATAAAAAATTATTACTAATTTTTTAGATTTATTAAATATAAAGTAATGGATTTATTTACCTAACGTATAATCATAAATAAATATTATAAAATATCTAACATTGCTTTAGGGCACACTCTTCAGAATAATTGTAATTTTAGGCAAACGAATGCCTAAAGGTTTAATCTATGCCAATTAATGTTCAGGGAGACAAGGAGTTTGATAAAATAACTTCTATTCAGAATAAAGCACTCCGCATTAATCTTAATGAAAATATTTACGGAACTTTTGCCGAAATCGGTGCCGGCCAGGAAACAGTGAGAAACTTTTTTAGGGCACCAAATCCTTCTGGGACCATTGCGAAGACAATGAGTGCCTACGATAAGGATTTTAGTGATGCTATTTACGGAGCCGAACCTGCCAAACGATATGTAACCGAACCTCGTCTTAAAGCCATGATGGCCTACGAAACTGGTCTTATCGAAAAACGAATATCAAGATTAAAACATCCCAATAAGCTTTTCTTTAGTTTCGCCAATACGGTTGCGACTATAGATTGGGCTAAAAAATATAAAGGTCATGGATGGATCGGGATTCGATTCCAAACTAAACCTAAAGAAGAGTATAGTGAGATCATTATGCACGTGCAATTGCACGAAAATAAGGCTGCCCAACAACAAATAAGCTTAGGCATAATGGGTGTTAATCTTATTTACGCCGCTTATTATCATCACGACGATCCTAAAGTTTTACTTAAGCGTTTGTACGATCACCTAAGTGCAGATAAAATTGAAGTTGATACCATCAACTTTACTGGCCCTGCATTTAAAGATGTCGATAATAGACTTATGAGTTTGCAACTGGTTAAAAACGGAATGACTGATGCGGTAATGTTTGCTCCATCTGGAAATAATGTTTTACCCGCAAATGTGCTATATAAGAAAAACATTTTAACGCTACGCGGAAGTTTTAGACCGGTAACTAAAGTAAACATAAGCATGTACGAAAAGTCGCTGCGTATGTTTATGGAAGATCATGACATACAACGTGCTGCTACTGAAGTTATATTTGAAATTACGCTTTTCAATTTAAAAGGAGAAGGCGACGAAATTGATGAACGAGATTTTCTAAATCGTGCTGACTTGCTTTGCGCTCTGGGCCATACAGTAATGATTTCTAATTTTCAGCAATATTATAAAGTGGTAAATTATTTTGCCCAATTTACCTCAGAGCAGATTGGCCTGACAATGGGTGTTACTACCTTACAGGATATTTTCGATGACAAATATTACACAAATCTAAGTGGCGGAATATTGGAAGCTTTTGGTTCTTTATTTGCACGTAATGTGAATATCTATCTATACCCTTCCCGAAATGAAGAAACCGGTGAAATATACACTACCAAAAACCTTAGAGTAAACAATAATACTAGAGGTCTTTATAATTTCTTTAAGCAGAATGATCGTATTATCAACATCACAGATTACGACGAGGAAACTTTGGATATCAATTCCAGAAAAGTGCATGAAATGATTACTGAAGAAAAATCGGGATGGGAAGAGATGATCCCAGAAAAAGTAACCGATTTGATAAAAACTCAGCATATGTTCCGGAAGAAAAAATAAATATTACAAATAAAAAATCCCGGCTAGACCGGGATTTTTTTGTTTACTTATATATTTTCTAATTTTGATAGAAAGACTCAGCTGGCCAGCTATCATTAGAATAATCTACATCTGGTAAAATTTTATCTGGGTCGATTTCGATACTTTTTGGAGCTTTATCTGTATCTACTAAATGACTCCAGCTATCACCACGTTGCCATATTTCTACAGGCAGGGTTAGTATTTCAGAAGATTCATCCTGGTAGGTGATTTTCATTTTTACAGGCATAGGCACTTCACCTTTATTAGCAACAGTAATAATAAAACCTTTACCATCTCTATTCTGCTTAACTCCTTCTATAGCAAGATCGATGTTACCCGTTCCGTAAAACCAGTTCCCAAAGAACCATGATAAATTCTCACCGGCTACATTCTCCATATGATTAAAGAAATCTTTAGGCTGCGGATGCTTGAAAGCCCAAGTTTTAATATACGATTTAAACGCATTGTCAAATCTTTCGTGACCTAAGATATATTCTCTAAGCATTAATAGACCAATACCTGGTTTATAATACGCCGTCATTCCAAGATTTCTTAAATTGGTAACATCTGGATAAGTATCGATACCTTCTCTTGTTTCAGATTTAAACCACCCGGTAAGATTTCTAGTTTTATTTAGACTTGCAGGATATTCTCCAAAATCTTTAGTACTGTAATAGTTTATAAAGGTATTGAAACCTTCATCCATCCAGGCATATCTTCTTTCATTAGACCCTACAATCATAGGAAACCAGTTATGTCCAAATTCGTGATCTGTAACACCCCATAGTGAAGCGCCTTTACTTTTCCATCCACAAAAATTAAGGCCAGGATATTCCATCCCTCCAATTTCAGCGGCTACATTTGTTGCAACCGGCCAAGGGAATTCATACCATTTATTAGAATAATGCTCTATAGACTGTTTGCTATATTCCGTAGATCTTCCCCAGGCATCGTTACCCGCACTTTCTTTTGGATAAACCGATTGTGCTAAAATATCTTTCCCACTTGGCAAATCGATCTTCGCAGCATCCCAAATATATGCTTTAGATGATGCAAAAGCGATATCATGAGAATTCTCCATTTTAAAATGCCAGGTAAGTGTTCCATCCTGCTTTGCTCTTAGCGAAGCGTCATTAATCTCGTCTTCACCAATAATAGTTACGGTCTCATCACTTTTTCTTGCTTTATCTAATCGATCTCTTAGTTTAGAAGAAAGCACCTTTCTCTCGTTCACTAATTCACCAGAACCAACTACAATATGATTCCAAGGTGCGGTAATTTCATAATCAAAATCTCCATATTCCAGATAAAACTCCCCTGCGCCAAGATATGGTTCTACATTCCAACCTTCGATATCATCATAAACAGCAGTACGAGGATACCATTGCGCCATTGCGTAAATCGTACCATCTTCTACATCTAATCTTCCCATACGATCCATACCCTTAACTGGGATGTTATAGGTAAAGTTCATAGAAACTGTAGCTGTTCCGCCATTTGCTTTTATTGGCTTATCAAACCAAACCTGCATTCTGGTATCGTTTATTAAATGTTTAGAAGAAGTACTTCTACCTGTTTTAGCTTCCAGATTAGATATCTCGTATCCTCCATCTATATCTCCATTATAGCGATTCCCGTCAATTGGAGTCGTCAAATATCCTCTTGAATTTTCAGTAAACCGATTTTGTTCCAGATACAACCAGATAAAAGGAAGTTCGTCCGGACTATTATTAGTGTAAGAAAGCGTAATTTCTCCGCTTAAGGTATGCGCCTTATCATCTAGCGTTGCCTTTATTTCATAATCGGCTTCATTCTGCCAGTAATCTGGTCCTGGAACCCCTGAAGCTGAACGGTAAGGATTACCGCTACGATCCATAAATTCATCAAAATCTTGCTGATTGTTCTCTACTGCCTCCTGCGCCTGGGATAAGAAGCTAAATGCTCCTGTAAACGCTAAAGCAAGTACAGCCTTTGAAAGATATTTCATTTTATTAATTTTTATTTAATGACCGCTAATTTAAAGAAAGTATGAAGAAAATGTTAGGGAATAGACAGGTAAAATCTTTTAATAAATCGATTTATCAAATTAACGATTTACACATTTAATTTTGTAGAAAAATACGCAGCAACTAAATATCTCTTCTGAATTCGGAAATTCTAATTATTTTATATTCTTAGCACTACGATCGTACATTATAATGCTGCCTGCTACTGAAACATTCAAGCTTAAGGTTGATTTAAATTTTACGAGAAAATGCGATTTTTCAACAGCTTGTTTTGAAAGTCCGTGATCTTCTGCTCCCAAAAGATAAACGCATCGGCGGGGATGTTCAAAACTTTCTAATGGCTCTGCTTTTTCATCCAATTCTACTCCTACAAGCATTGCGCCTTTGGGTAAATGCGTATAAAAGTCATCAAAACTTTCATAATGAAAATAGGGCATTGCGCCTACCGCTTTATGAGTATCGCAGGCCTGCTTTGCATATCTATTTCCAATTGTAAAAATAAAACTGGCACCCATATTCTGGGCAGAACGCCACAAGACTCCCAAGTTTTCGGGAGTTTTACCATTTTGAATACCTATACCAAAAAAACCTTGTTGCAGATTATCCACTTTCATGGCTGCAAGATATTATTTTAGACTGAAATCTGAAATGGAAACATTTTAGACCTACAGCATTGATAGAATTACTGAACTAACATTCAATATCTATTTTTCAAAGATTTGAACAAGATTTGAAGTATTTTTAGCTACTTCTTTTTCTCGAAACGAGTAAGAAAATTTTTGATAAGCAACTGCATACTTCCTAATTCTTCTACCGGCGTATTTAGTACTCTGGATAATGAAAACGGAATCCTTTTTGCTTTTGCTTTTAAAGCTTTTCCCGTTTCAGTAATTCTGATCTCATCTTCTAATGAATCTAATTGATCATTCTGAAGCGTTAAAAAGTTTTTTTGCTGAAGTCCTTTTAGAATCGGCATTAAACTTTCTTTATTTAAATAAAGTTGCCTTCTAATTTGACCAATATTAACCTTATCCTTTTCCCATAACATCAGCATCACCATATATTCAGAGTAACTAAGCTGAAGTTTGGCAAGAACAGGCTGATAAAGACGAGATATGATTCTTGTAGAACCATACACAGGGAAACACAATTGCTCGTTTAAACTGAGGGTAGATTTAGTTGTCATTTTGCGTTATTTAGGAGTTGTTTTATATCCTTTTCTATTTTTGCGGGTGAAGTTGTTGGAGCATATCTTTTGTAAGGATCTCCGTTGGGTGTAATTAGGAATTTAGTAAAATTCCACTTAATTCTTTTTCCAAGCGTCCCGGGTAAAGACTGCTTTAGGTATTTAAATATGGGATGTGTGCCACTTCCATTAACATCGATCTTCTCGGTTAAAGGAAAAGTAACTCCATGATTTATTTTACAGGCTTCTTCCATCGATGCGTTGGTCTCTGGTTCTTGCCCTGCGAATTGATTACATGGGAAGCCAAGTACTACCAATCCCTTTTCTTTATAATCCTGATGTAATTTCTCCAAACCTTCAAATTGCGGCGCTAGGCCACATTTTGTCGCGGTATTTACAATTAAGATTGGTTGATTTTTAAACGCTTTAAATTGAAGCGTCTGGCCACTGGCAGTACTAACTTCGAAGTCATAGATTTTCATAGCAATAACTTTCCCATTTTTTCTAAATCAAATTTCTGCATTTCCCCATTCAATTTACAACAATCCTCATAAATTAACTTTATGAGAATATTATATTTTTCATACTTCAGAATAAAATAAATCGCGACTTCAATTCCGAAGCAAAAATCAGTTCATTTAACTATGCAGAAATCGCTAAATCATTAACTAAAACAAGTTGAATGCAACCTGTATCGCTCCATAATCTTGCACAGGATTCCAACTCGCTGTTGCTGAAACCGGAAGTGTAAATTTGTCAAAGACATTTAGATCTCTGTTATAAATCACACCAACATTGGTAAAACCTGCTTCATCTCCGTAAAAGTGTGCATCTTGCGGAGCAAAAGACCATGATCCACCTACAAGACCTGATAAAGACCAGTCTTTTTCATCTAATATTACGTAACTAGCTTCAACATAATTAGAAAATGCATTTCGTAATTGGCCATTATCATTTACAAAAGTATCCCTACCCTGCACTATCGTACTCCAAGATAATTTTAAAGGAATCTTTTGAAATTGATAACCTAAAATCACATCTATAAAATGTGAGGTTTCGCTACGATCGTAATCAAAAATCTTGGCATCTGGATAATCGCTATAATTATTAATATCCCAAATAGCCAAAGACCAACCATTGTGCATAAAACTTACGTAATAGTCAAATTCGGTATAATCGCCATTAAATCCTCTACCTCCCCAAAGCCCTGCTTTAAAGAATCCATTTTTAGAAGTATAATTTATATCGGCTGCCGTCATTGGAGCATCGGTAACATGTAAACCTTTCCAAAGGTGCATGTTTTTAAGCTGAAGATTAAAATGAAATAATTTGGCATCATTTTCAACTTCATCTTCATTCCGCTCCTCTACGATATTTTCGTCACTAACCTGAGCGAAAGAAATATTACCCGCCAACAAAAAAGTTAGCAGAAAAATAGCATGTATATTTTTCATAAAATTACTTTCCTAAAATTAAAAATAGAATTGCAGCAATCGCAGCTCCGATGATTGGTCCCACAATTGGAATCCATGAATACGACCAATTGCTATCGGTTTTGCCTTTAATAGGTAAAAGGGCATGAACAATTCTTGGCCCTAAATCTCGAGCTGGGTTAATTGCGTAACCGGTGGTTCCTCCTAGAGAAAGACCAATTCCCCACACCATAAATGCTACAGGAATGGCACCAATTGCGCCCAAACCAACTTTGGTTGTTCCGCCAGACGAAGTTTCGAAAGAAGCATCTGCAAAATAAAAAACAGCGATAACTAACACGAAAGTTCCTAAAATCTCGCTCATTAAATTTCTAAAGTTATTTGGTATTGCTGGATCTGTACAAAAAACTGCTCGCTTTAAGCCAGCATCTTCGGTAGCATCAAAGTGATCTTTATACATTACATACACTAAAAAAGAACCAATCATGGCTCCTATAAATTCTCCTGCTAAATAAGTAGGTACATCTGCCCAGGGAAAAATTCCCCCAATTGCTAAACCTAAAGTAACTGCTGGATTTAAGTGTGCCCCACTGTAAGGACCTGCAACTACAACACCGGCAAATACTGCTAATCCCCATGCGGTGGAGATACTAACCCAACCACCGCCGTTTCCTTTGGTTCCATTTAAAATATCATTGGCAACTACTCCGCCCCCTAATAAAATCAGCAGTCCGGTTCCTAAAATTTCGGCTATAAAAGGTGTCATAAACGCTATTTTAGTTTAAAGTTTTGTCCATTCTTGCAAAGCATTTACTGCTCTATACCAGCCATCAATACCGTCTTTCACAGCATCTTGATCTTCGGTAGGATGAAACTCTTTATCTATTTTCCAGATTTCTTCAATTTCTTCCATGCTGTCCCAGTAACCGACAGCAAGACCGGCTAGATAAGCTGCACCTAAAGCTGTAGTCTCTGTAATTTCTGGTCGTACGGTTTCAGTATTTAAAACATCACTTTGAAATTGCATCAACATATCATTTACTGAAGCTCCTCCATCTACACGTAATTGTTTAATATCGATTCCGCTATCCGCCTGCATGGCTTTAAGAATATCCATGGTTTGGTATGCTATAGCTTCTAATGAAGCTCTTGCGATATGTGCATCTGTAGTTCCTCTGGTAATCCCGAACATTGTTCCCTTGGCTTTCTGATTCCAGTGAGGAGCACCTAATCCGGAAAATGCCGGAATAAAATATACTCCGTCAGTAGTATCTACCGAGCTGGCAAGTTTCTCTACATCTGCAGATTTCTTTATTACACCTAATCCATCTCTAAGCCACTGTACCACTGCTCCCGCGATAAAAATAGATCCTTCTAAACAGTATTCTGTTTTCCCATTAATTCTCCAAGCTACAGAAGTAAGAAGATTATTTTCTGAAACGATCGGTTCTTCACCAATGTTCATTAACATGAAACATCCAGTTCCGTAGGTATTTTTCACCATTCCTTTTTTGGTACACATTTGTCCAAATAAAGCAGCCATCTGGTCTCCCGCAATTCCTGCAATTGGAATTTTAGAGGCAAAAACGGTGGTTTTGGTATGCCCGTATATTTCGCTAGAATCTTTTACTTCTGGCAACATACTTTTAGGAATGTCGAAAATCTCTAAGAGTTCATCATCCCACTCCATTGTATTAATGTTGAAAAACAGTGTACGGCAGGCGTTAGTAACATCGGTTATATGCAATTCACCTTTTGTGAAATTCCAGATTAACCAGGTATCGATGGTTCCCATGATCAAATCTCCTGCTTCTGCCTTTTCTCTGGCTCCTTCAACATTATCAAGAATCCATTTAACCTTGGTTCCAGAAAAGTAAGAATCGATAACTAGACCGGTCTTTTTCTTAATTATTTCAGCAGTTCCATCTTCTTTTAATTCATCACAATAATCTGAAGTTCTTTTATCTTGCCAAACAATCGCATTGTAAACAGGATCTCCGGTTTTTTTATCCCAGACTACAACGGTTTCGCGCTGATTTGTAATACCAATCCCAGCAATGTTGTTTCCGTTCATTCCGTGTTTGGTAGTTGCTTCCGCAGCAACACCTGCTTGCGTTGACCATATTTCCCTAGCATCGTGCTCTACCCATCCTGGTTGAGGAAAATGTTGAGTAAATTCTTTTTGCGCAACTGAAACAATCTTCCCCTTCTTATCGAAAAGGATTGCGCGGGAGCTAGTAGTCCCCTGATCTAATGCTAACATGTACTGATCCATATCGCTATATGTTTTTTAAATAGAGTCACATTGAAAGATGTAACCCTAAGCTCCCAAAATTAATTGAGAGCTATTTGGTTAATAAATTGGTTAAATATTATATGGTATAATGATCTGCTATCTCTTTAAAATCTGCAATTTGGTTGGCAATCCATTGTTCATCTTTTCCCGTTTCTTTAGCTAGTATTTTAGCAACTTCGGGAGCACATTCTATGGCAGCTTTAGCATCCATAAATAGCATTCTAACCCTTCTTGCTAAAACATCGTCTATAGTTCTCGCCAGTTCGTTGCGTGCGGCCCATACAACTTCAGCCTTTAAAAAGTCTAATCTTGGATGAAGCTTTTCACCTAAAGAAGGATCTTCGTTAATTAAATTATGAAGTTGAGGCTGATCACTTCCGTAGATATAAAGGTGATTAGTAAGATCTGGATTTTCTTTCGCTCCATGGATTTTTAGATCCATCGTCTTACATTCTTTCTTCGGAAGTTTCCCTAGAGAAATTGCCTTATCTACAGTGTCCTGCGCCATTCGTCTAAAAGTAGTCCACTTACCACCAGTAATAGTGATCAAACCGGTTTCTGAAACTAAAACTTTGTGACTTCTGGAAATCTCTTTGGAACTTTCTGAACCATCTTTAGGAGCAGCAAGAGGTCTTAAACCAGCGTAAATACTTCGAACATCATCACGAGTAACTTTTTTCTCTAAGTAGTTATTGAAAGTTTTCAATATAAACTCTACTTCTTTATCTAAAGCCTGAGGTTCTAGACAATGTTCTTCTAACGGAGTATCGGTTGTACCTACAATTACCTTATCATGCCATGGCACAGCAAATAATACACGGCCATCATCTGTTTTTGGAATCATTATGGCATCCTCTCCCGGCAAGAAAGATTTATCGAAAACCAAATGAACTCCCTGACTTGGCTTCACCATATTACGAGCATCCGGATTCGCCATTTTAAGAATATCATCTGTAAAAACTCCAGTTGCATTGATCACGGTGCTACCGAAAAATTGATGATCTTCCCCAGTTTCCATATCTTTTGCTGAAACTCCCTTGATTACCTTGTCTTCAATAATCAAATTATTTACTTTAAAGTGATTAAGTACAGAAGCTCCATGCTCTACACATGTTTGTGCTACATTTACAGCCAGACGAGAGTCATCGAATTGACCATCCTGATAAACAACCCCGCCTTTTAATTTATCCTGACGTATAGTTTTTAAACGCTTTAAAGCTTCCTCCTTATTTATATGCTTCGATTTACCCAAACTTAATTTTCCTGCAAGAAAATCGTAAGCCTTTAAACCTATAGTGTAGTACATTCCTTCGTACCACCTATAATTAGGAATTACAAAACTTTGGTTTTTAACTAAATGAGGTGCGTTTTTGCTTAAAAGACCACGTTCATACAAAGCTTCTTTTACAAGGTCAATATTTCCTTGTGCTAGATATCGCACACCACCGTGTACTAACTTAGTACTACGGCTAGAAGTTCCTTTAGCAAAATCAACCTGCTCTAGCAGCAATGTTTTATATCCTCTAGTAACACTGTCTAATGCTACGCCTAAACCTGTTGCTCCTCCTCCAATTACAATCACATCCCATTTCTCGACGGCTTTGGCCGAATCGACTAATGTATTTCTAGAATATATATTTTTAGCTGCCATAATTATGTACCTTCTAATTTTTAGCTAATTTAATAAAAATGATTCAAAACGAAATATTCCGAAACAAAAAATTAGTTAAAGAAAGTAAATGAAAGTGTTAATTATCATTTAAACTAGGTTTTATTCTGTGAAAATTCAGTTAATTAAGTTTAGCTTTCATTTTATTTCGTTTACAACGCTACTAATCAGAAAACCGAATTTCATATATTTGTAGGACTTTACTTATTTTTTCAATACCATGAAGAGGCACCAGTTAATTCTTGAAAAATTACATCAAGAACAGCATATCGAAGTTTCAGAGCTTTGTGAAGAGTTAGGCGTATCTGCTGTGACCATTCGTAAAGACCTTAAGCTACTTGAAGACAAGGGATTATTACACCGTACGCATGGTGGTGCTTCTCTGGAAAACCCGTATATAAACGATCGCCCGGTAAACGAAAAAGAAAAAATTTCTGTTTCACAAAAAGATGATATTGCAAAAAAAGCCGCCACTTTAATAAAGGATAACGATTCGATTATGATTGCCTCTGGTACCACTGTACAACAATTGGCAAAATCGATTACTAATAAAGGTGCACTAAACGTAATTACTTCTTCTTTAAATGTCGCCTTAGAATTGCTGAATCATCAAAATATCCAGGTTATTCAACTTGGTGGAAATTTAAGACACACCTCATCTTCTGTCACCGGCCATTATGCTGAACATATTTTGGATCATATTTCTTGTAATCAGCTTTTTCTTGGTGTTGATGGTATCGATTTAGAATACGGTTGCACCACCACAAGCTTAGAAGAAGCACTTCTCAACCAAAAAATGATTGAAGCTTCACAACGCACAATAATACTTGCAGATTCATCAAAATTCGGTAAAAAAAGTTTTGGAAGAATTTGTGGTCTGGAACAGGTAGACCAAATTATTACAGATAAAGGTATCTCTGCCAGCCTTTCAAAAAAAATAAGAGATATTGGAATCAAACTAAGTATCGTATAACTTCTCTTAGCAGCTTTACTCCTCTAATTACCAAAACTTCAAGAAGTAGATTCTTCCTTCATCGTTTTCGGATTATCCTAATTTTAATTAAACGCTAATATTAATTTAAAAAGTTCAGGATATAGAATTAAAACACTAATTTAATGCCACGAATGTACATTGATCTTCTTAAGAAATAAGAAGATTTTGCATTTTGAAGGCCAACCACCTTCTATTACACTAACCAATTATTTTAAGCTTTTATGAAGCAGGATGTACAGCTTTATTCTTTATTTACAGATTTTGACATTTCACTATTTAAAGCAGGTAAACATTATCGGATTTATGAAAAACTTGGATCACATATTTTAGAAATTAATGGTGTTAAAGGAACGTATTTTGCAGTATGGGCACCATCGGCTAAGAATGTCTCTGTAATTGGAGATTTTAATTACTGGACAGAAAATGACCATCCTCTTATGGTGCGTTGGGATAGTAGCGGCATCTGGGAAGGATTTATCCCGGGAGTAGGTAAAGGTTGTAGATATAAGTATAAGATAAATAGTGCTATCGATAATATTAGTGCTGAAAAAGCTGATCCTTATGCACGTAAAAGTGAACATCCGCCAGCTACAGCTTCGATAGTTTGGGAAGACGATTATGTATGGAAAGATAAAAAATGGCTTAATAGTCGCCCCACTAAAAATGCGCTAGATCAACCAATTTCAGTTTATGAAATTCATCTTGCAAGCTGGAAACGTAAATACGAAGAAAATCGCTCATTAAGCTATGTAGAAATGGCCGATGAGTTGGTGAGCTACGTTAAGGATCTAGGCTATACTCATGTAGAATTTATGCCAATCATGGAGTATCCTTACGATCCTTCCTGGGGATATCAGGTTACCGGTTACTACGCTCCTACTTCAAGATTTGGTAATCCAGACGAGTTTAAGCTTCTAGTAGATGCTTTCCATCGAAAAAATATCGCCGTTATCATGGATTGGGTCCCCTCTCATTTTCCCGAAGATAAACATGGTTTAGGGAAATTTGATGGGTCACATCTTTACGAACACCCAGATTATAAAAAAGGTTATCACCCCGATTGGAAAAGTCTTATTTTTAATTATGGTCGTAACGAAGTGCGATCGTTTTTAATTAGCAACGCTATTTTTTGGATCGATCAATATCATATTGATGGTATAAGAGTGGACGCTGTTGCTTCTATGATCTATTTGGATTATTCGCGAGAAGAAGGCGAATGGGAGCCTAATATTTTCGGCGGAAATGAAAATCTTGAAGCCATATCTTTTCTGAAAGATTTGAATATGGAAATCTACCAGAGTTTTGATGGCGTACAAACCATTGCTGAAGAATCTACCGCTTATCCTGGTGTTTCTAAACCTATCTATCTTGGCGGTTTAGGATTTGGTATGAAGTGGATGATGGGCTGGATGCACGACACCTTAGAGTATTTTAAAAAAAATAGCATTTATCGCCAACATCATCAAGATGACATTAGTTTTAGTTTAACCTATGCCTTTACAGAGAACTTCACCTTACCCTTAAGCCATGATGAAGTTGTTTACGGCAAAAAGTCTCTTTTAGGAAGAATGCCCGGCGATGATTGGCAGCGCTTTGCCAACCTAAGATTAATGCATGCTTACATGTACTCACACCCTGGCAACAAATTATTATTTATGGGAGGCGAAATTGGCCAATATGGGGAATGGAATTATAACAGTAGTCTAGATTGGAATCTACTGGATTATCCATTTCATAATGGAATCCATAAATTGGTGAAAGACCTCAACAACATCTACAAAAAACACCCTGCGCTTTACGAAAAGCAATTTAATCCTGAGGGGTTTGAATGGATCTCTTACGACGACAATCAAAATTCGATTCTTTCCTATTTACGTAAAGGAAAAGACGAAAAGGACGATGTCGTGATTATCTGCAATTTCACCCCCAATGTTTTAAATGACTATCGAGTTGGAGTTCCAAGATCAGGTAAATTAAAAGAAATTCTAAACACAGACGATTCAAAATATGAAGGTTCTGGTGTGAAAAATAAAATTATAAAAATTGATAATCAGGCATTTCATGGGAGAGATTATTCTGCCGCTTTAACTATACCGCCATTGGCTTCAGTATTTTTTAGCATCGTTTAGCAATCTCAAAATGTTACTTAATAAATAGAATATGATTACAAATACAGAATTAGAAAAGAAAGGAAACCTTTTCCCCTCAAAATTGGTTTCTTATGAGCAAAACGGAGATTCTATTTTGTTTGTTTCAGAAAACGGTGTGCATCTTATTGTTACTGTCCTGCGAGATAGTATGCTTCGGTTTAGATACGCCACCCATGGGATTTTTGAAAACGATTTTTCATACGCCATAGACAATGATCATTCTCATGGATATTCGGTATTAGAAATTATCGAAGACGAAAAATTTGTCTGGATAGTTACTGAACAGATTAAATGCAGGGTGAATAGAAATGATATGAAAACAGCCATGTTTGATATTGAAGATGAATTAATTCTTCAGGATGAGCTTGGGTATCATTGGGAAGAAAGTTTTGAGTTTGGCGGGAACTATGTAAAAATGAGCAAAAGTACCGTTGAAGGAGAAAACTTTTACGGTCTTGGGGACAAACCAACTAGCTTCAATTTAAAAGGAAAAAGAATTAGTAACTGGAATACCGATCAATACGCTTTTGGTAAAGATTTACCAGAATTGTATAAATCCATTCCATTTTATATAGGACTTCATCATGCTAAGGCTTATGGTATCTTCTTCGACAATACGTTTAAAACCCATTTTGATTTTTGCCATGAGCGTCGTCATGTTACCAGTTTTTGGGCAGATGGCGGGGAGATGAACTACTATTTTATTTACGGCCCTAAGATTGCTGAAGTGGTTACAAAATACACTAATCTTACCGGAAGACCAGAGTTACCACCAATGTGGGCTTTAGGATATCATCAAAGTAAATGGAGTTATTATCCTGAAGCGAAAGTTAAAGAATTAGCTGCTGGTTTTAGAGAAAATAAATTCCCTTGCGATGCACTTTATTTAGACATCGACTACATGGATGGTTTTAGATGCTTCACATGGAATACAGACTATTTCCCAGAGCCTAAAAGAATGGTAGAGGAATTAGAAGAAGATGGATTTAAAACCGTTGCAATCATCGATCCTGGCATCAAAATAGATAATAGTTACGAGATTTTTACCGACGGACTCGAAAAAGATTACTTCTGTAAACGAGCGGATGGACCTTATATGCGCGGTAAAGTGTGGCCGGGAAATTGCGTTTTCCCTGACTTTACAAATCCTGAAGTTAGAGAATGGTGGGCAGATCATTACAAGACTTTAATTGCTGAAATAGGCGTTAAAGGTGTTTGGAACGATATGAACGAACCGGCAGTAATGGAAGTCCCTGGAAAAACATTTCCTTTAGATGTTCGTCACGATTACGACGGGAATAGATGTAGCCATCGTAAAGCGCATAATATTTATGGTATGCAGATGGCTAGAGCTACTTACGAAGGCGTAAAGAAATACATATTCCCTAAAAGACCTTTTACGATTACACGTGCCAGCTACTCTGGTGGGCAACGCTTTAGTTCTACATGGACTGGCGATAACGTAGCTACCTGGGAGCATTTATGGCTAGGAAATGTTCAGATTCAACGTTTAGGAATGAGCGGATTTAGCTTTGCAGGTACCGATATTGGTGGTTTTGCAGATCAGCCAACGGGAGAATTATTTACCAGATGGATCCAGCTTGGAGTCTTTCATCCATTTTGCCGTGTACACTCTTCAGGAGATCATGGAGAACAGGAGCCTTGGTATTTTGGGGAAGAAGTACTAAATATTACTCGTAAATTTGTGGAATTACGCTATCAATTGCTTCCATATTTATACACTGCTTTTTATCAATATTGCGAAGAAAACATCCCTATTTTAAAACCTCTGGTTTATTTTGACCAGGAAGATGTACAAACACATTACAGAGCCGATGAATTTATCTTTGGTCATCATATTCTAGTTTGCCCAATACAGGAGCCAAATGTACAGGGAAGAAGAATGTATATTCCAAGAGGTCGTTGGTACAACTACTGGAATGATAGCATTGCTGAAGGTGGTAAAGAACTTTGGGTAGATGCTCCTTTAGATAGCATGCCAATTTATGTAAAAGAAGGTGCTATTATACCTAAATATCCCGTACAACAATATGTCGATGAATTTCAAATTGAAGAATTACGTTTAGATGTTTACTATAAAAATGGAAAGCAAAATTCTATTTATTATGAAGATGATCATGATGGTTACGACTATAAAATGGGACTTTATAATCTTAGGACTTTCAAACTTACCGGAAAAGAGAAAGAAATTATTATCCAGCAACATGTTGCCGGTACGTACGAATCGAATTTAAAAACCATGAAAATTTGTTTGCACGGCTTACCGTTCGATATTAAATCGGCTAGTGTAAATAATGAAGATGTGACTTTAGAAAGTATAGGCTATGATAAAGAAGGTCAGTTTATCACTTTAAATGAAAACTTTACAGATTTGCGCCTGGTAAGCGAATAAGAGTATTTGCTTTTATAATTAAATAAAAAGAAAACGGATTGGCTTGACCGAGTCCCCACCAATCCGTTTTTCTTAATAATTCTAAATTAAACTCACTTTGTTTAGGGCAAAAAAGTGTCTCTTCGCTACTCCTCTACTAAGTAATGGTATTGCAAATCGTAGGGCGATTGGCTCATCAACTCAATAAAGAAGTTTTGTTTATTTTTAAATCTATTCTTTGCAAATTCTTCTATTGATCGCGTACATATAGAAATCGCATCCCTTTCAGAAACTTCAAATTTCTTACGCGTCTTAGAATCGATAAAAGCTTTTATAATTTTATGTTTATATGCTAATTCTGGTTTCGTTTCTGGATCCATAGCTCTAGCATATGTTCCTTGCATATTCTCTGCTTCACAACAATTTACAAACTGCTTGTTTCTGTAAACTTCGATGTTCACATCGATCATTTCTCCGTTTGTATTTTCAACTGTTATGTACATCTTTGCTTTCATTGATACCCTAAAATTAGACTTAAAGAACAAGACAAATAGAACTCTTCGATGTAGTCCTTTTCTTCTATCGACGAGTGGTATAGATAAAAAGTCAGACCGAATTCATCGAAAATCGTATTTACGTTGAAATTGTTATTTTTACGCTCTAATTTTCACAAGATGTCTAAAGGCTTTATCGCAGAGGGAGAAAAATATATTCAGGAAGAAAATTTTATTGAAGCAATAACTATAGATTGTGTAGTTTTTGGATTTAATGAAGGCAAAATGGAAGTGCTACTGGTAAAACACGCTGAAGGTATTAGCAAAGACAGGTGGGGATTACCGGGTGGATGGATTACAGAGAAAGAATCTATAGACGATTCTGCTAAACGAGTTCTTAGAGATCTTACCGGCTTGGATAATATATTTTTAGAGCAATTACAGGCTTTTGGAGAACCCAATCGTTTTCCTGCAAGCCGCGTTATTACTATTGGTTATTACGCTTTGGTTAAGAGTGAAGATTATGAAATTGCCGCGGGATTTACGGCTTCTGAGGCAAAATGGTTTTTAGTTGAAGAACTCCCCGATCTTATTTATGATCATAAGATGATATTTGAAGCTGCCCAGGAAAAACTTAGGAATCGTGTGAAACAGGCACCCATAGGTTTCAACTTGCTTCCCGAGAAATTTACATTGCTTCAACTAATGCAGCTTTACGAAGAAATTCTTGATGTAAAAATGGACAAACCTAACTTCCGTAGAAAATTTTTAAAAATGAAACTTCTGGTAGATATTGGAGAAAAGCAGAAAGATGTTTCTCACCGTGCCGCCAAGTTGTTCAGTTTTGATGAAGAAGTCTACCAAAAACTGACCAAGAAAGGTTTTACGTTTGAGTTTTAATTACTTCAGAAAAAAGAAAGTCTACGATAAATTATTATTCAGGAAGCTTATTCACTTCCATCTCTGCTTCTCCTTGTATGTTTAGAAAAACGTACAGATCTTGTGGAGCAAATTCAAAATGCGAAATATTTAATTGATCTAAATGAGCATCGACCAGTAGGCCTTCTGCGGGTTGATTATTTTCTTTCAGCTTAATATTAATCTTATTTAATTCCTGCTTTAATTTTTCTGAAAGATTTTGCTTCGACTTTTGCAATATTTTCTTCTGAATAAATTTATTAAGTATTACCTGTACAATTTTATTCATAAACTTGCTTTCGTTTTCCCCAACCGCTTCGTAATCTGCTAAAGAGAATTGATTAGTCACCGAATCGAACGCAAATTTTAAATGAATTTTAAGCTCTATTTCCTTATTCTTGAATAGAAATGTTTTGGCCTGCAAACGCAATCCTAAGGTTATGTCGTAATCTACTTCAGGATTTTTTTCTAACCATACAAATCTTACCTCAGCATAATCAGAAATTCCTTTTTCGTCTTCATCATCTTCCTGCTGTAATTTTTCTTCAATAGCCTTTTCCAGAACAGCGTAAGGTATTTTTACAGGAATATTCAGTATTAAACCCTTATGGTAATCTTCCATCATTGTTTATGCGTGTTTATTTTAAAGATAGAAAAGAAAAACCAGCGTTGATTTAATTTTAGGTTAAAATTGATTTTTAGCATTCTTAAGATTCCATCGCAGGTTTACGATACCACTTTTGCCTAAACCAAAACGAAACTCTTACCAACAATATTAAGGCTGGCACTTCGATTAACGGGCCTACGATCCCAACAAAAGCCTGCCCAGAATTTAATCCAAAAACAGCAATAGCAACAGCAATAGCAAGTTCGAAGTTATTTCCTGCTGCGGTAAACGAAATAGCAGCATTCTCATCATATTTTGCGCCTGCCCATCGGCTTACGATAAATCCTATAGCAAACATCACTGTAAAATAGATCATTAAAGGAATTGCAATGAGGACTACATCTTTTGGAATTTCAACAATTAAATTTCCTTTTAGGCTAAACATCACCACAATAGTAAACAGCAAAGCAATTAAAGTGATTTTAGATATTTTCGGAATAAATTTTTCAGTATACCATTTTTCACCTTTCCATTTCACTAAAATCAATCTACTTAAAATCCCCATCAAAAACGGAACACCTAAATAAATCGCCACACTTTCTGCAATAGTTGTTACTGAAATCTCTACAATGCTCCCTTCGTATCCAAAGTAAGGCGGAAGTTTAGTAATAAACAGCCATGCATAAAACGAATACCCAAAAACCTGAAAAATACTGTTTAAAGCGACTAATCCTGCTCCATATTCTTTACTGCCTTCAGCAAGATCGTTCCAAACCAAAACCATTGCAATACAACGTGCTAAGCCTATAAGAATTAATCCCGTCATATATTCCGGGTGATCTCCAAGGAATAAAATTGCCAAAGAAAACATCAAAACTGGACCAATCACCCAGTTTAATACTACGGAAATACTTAAGATCTTCAGGTTTCTGAAAACTTTAGGAAGCATCTTATAATCTACCTTAGCCAATGGTGGATACATCATTAAAATTAAGCCAGCTGCAATAAGAATATTAGTAGAGCCCGAGCTATAAGAATTAATTGCTTTAGGAACTGCAGGAATATAATAACCAAGTCCTACGCCAACCGCCATTGCTATAAAAATCCACAACGTAAGATAACTATCCAGAAAGCTAAGTTTCTTCTTCATAAGTGTTTATTTTGAAAGTTCCTTTGCTTTGGTAAAAACGTACATAAGATCGGTTGCTATTTCTTTACTTTTTTCCCTGTACTTCTCAAACTCTTCGGCAAATCCATCATAAACTTTGGGATCTTCGAAAGAAAAACCGATCCTAGCTTCTGCACCGGGTACAAAAGGACAGGCTTCGTTCGCCTGAGCGCAGGTCATCACAGCTACAAAATTGTTTTCAGGATTAAAAGAGTGATCAAAAGCTTTAGAAAAGCAGATGATTGGTGAAGCATCACTCGCAAATTTTAGATACGAAACCGAATTTTGATTATCTGAAAGTTTTTCTACGGAAAACCCAGAATCTTGAAATACATCTAAAACTGAAGTGTAAACCGCTGTAGCTTCCGTTCCGCCAGAATAACATTGCAGCTTATTGAAACCTAAAAACTCAGCTATCGTTTGTGCCCAGATTTGAGAAAAATGGCTTCTTCTCGAATTATGAGTGCAAATAAAATTAAGATTAATCTGTTCTTTATTTGAAAGATTCTCGGTTAAGAAATCGACGAAAGGCTGTAATTGATTTTTCCGACTATCGGATACTTCATCTAAATTAAGTGAAGCAAGAAACTCTTTAATTTTTGGATACATTTCTGTAAATTTAAACTAGCAACAACCAGATCCCGGTTTACAATCTGTAGTGGCTCGTGTTGATAATTCTTTTAAACTTCTCTTTGGCTTTTCAGTAATCCCGCATTGATCTTCTGCAAGACAAGAAGTGAATTTATTAACTAAAAGGAAATGGTTTCCATCGTATTCCAAATCATATTTTCCAATGGTTTCAGCTTGATATTCCACTTCAATAATCGCGTTTTCTTCCAGATTTAAAACTTCTTCAGAAAGGTTAATGATCTCGACTAGTTTTTCTGGATGCAATCGATGATTATAATCATCGGCTTCCCATAGTTGAAAACTAGCTTTCGACTCTTCTCTAAAAACACCGCCACAATCGATAAATTTCTTTTCGATTTTACCAATTTCGGTAACATGAAAATGAGAAGGCACCAAATCTCCGTTTGGCAATTCGAAAGTGATTAACTTCTTTTCTGTAAGAACATGCTTGATTTCAGCTAATGTCATCTTAGTAAATTTTAATTATC
This sequence comes from Zunongwangia endophytica, assembly GCF_030409505.1. Classification (NCBI taxonomy): domain Bacteria; kingdom Pseudomonadati; phylum Bacteroidota; class Flavobacteriia; order Flavobacteriales; family Flavobacteriaceae; genus Zunongwangia; species Zunongwangia endophytica. Next base: position 2,510,948 of record NZ_JAUFPZ010000002.1, read on the forward strand.
GTAATATTACGATTAAAATAGTATTGCAATATTACGATAATTAAATAATTACGAAAAAGCTTAGTATAAAATTTTATTTAATTCTTTTTATCTGGGAAGAAACATGCGCTTAGCATTTTATATAAATCGGGATGCTTACGCTTCATCCTTTTGGGATTTTCAAAGAAATATTCACTGGCCGTAGCTAGAAATTCTGCTTCATTTGTTCCGCCATATTTCCTAATATCAGACTTATTATCGTTAATCGCCTCCATGTTTTTATGCACCATTTTTAACCATGGGATTACGTAAGCTTGCTTTAGTAATCGCTCGGGGACACCATCGGTAACGCCATCAACTTTATCTATTAAATGAACAAATTCATGAATTCCGGTATTTAATCGATCGTTATGTTTTGCAAAACCGTTATGTAAAGCCTTGCGTGATAAAATCATTTGATGCTCAAACCTACCAGTTCCTACAAGCCCCATCACCATTTTATCCTCTCCAGTTTTATCGAAAACCAGATTCTTATTAAAATGATCGGGATATAGAATAACCGTACTTAAATTAGAATAACGCCAATTTTTGAAACCGAAAACAGGAATAACTCCGCTTGCAGCCACTAAAATTCTATCCAAATCTTCCAGCTGAAATGAAACGCTTTCAATATAGACTTCACTAAGAAAAATCATTATTCTATGCTGAAATCTTTTTTGCGCTTTCGCATTTAATTGTTCGTAAAACTCAACATGCTTTAAAAGCAACTGATGCCAATCTGAAGGAAATGACTTTGCTTTATTTGAAGATTTACTAGTAATTTTGTATATCACAAAGGCAGCTATCGCTATTAAGATAAGAATACTAATCCAGAATTTATTCACTTTAAAAATGTTTACGCATAAAAAAAGGCTTTCGAAAATTCGAAAGCCTTTTTTCTAGTAGCGGGAACTGGACTCGAACCAGTGACCTTCGGGTTATGAGCCCGACGAGCTACCTACTGCTCTATCCCGCGATATATATTTTAATATCTCTATTTCAGTATGTCTTGATAGCCATTGTTTCGCTATCGGGATGCAAATATACGACTCTTTTTTACTTCTCCAAAACTTTTTTAAAAATTATTCAGTTATCCAGTTTAAAGCTCGCAAACGATCCTCGTTATTGAAGGCTCTAATATCAGCTTCCATAAAGTTATCTTTCAAACCAGTAATCTCCTTAAACCACTGAATATCTGTCACTACTGCTACTTTTCTAAAATCACTGTCATGCTTACATTTGAAATTCAAATCTTTCCAAAAAGCTGCTAAAGAAATTTTATTTCCTCCTTTGATTTCAAGAAAAAATCTAATTTTTTTATTGCATTTTATACGCTCTTCTATTTCCGCCAGAATTTCCTCCATGACCTGAGTAGAAACACGCTGATCTATAATGATTCCTAATACATTTTCAGATAGCTCAAATGTTGTTTTATCATTCATATATATAAGAAAATACTGTTATTACTGTTCTATATTTTGAGCTTCAAATTCAGTAATTTCTCCATGCTCAAAGGCTACACTAAACTCTATTGGATTGCAACAATTCTCACAATCCTCAATATAAGTTTGTCTGGAGACCGAAGGATCTAAAAGTACAGAAATTTCTTCCCAACAATAAGGACATTGAAAAAAGTGCTCGTACATATCAAAAATCTATATTCAATAACTGACCGGTAAGTTGCAATAACTCCAATTCAGCCAATTTTGCATCATATTTAGCTAAATTAAGACTCGTTTTTGCATCTAGCAAATTAATTTGCGCCTGCCTAAACTCGATGGAGGTAATCTGTCCTAATCGATATTGCTCTTCAGATCGATCAAAATTATCTTCGTTCGTTAATACATTTTCTTCCTGTACACGATAAATATAAAGCTTGTTTTCATAGTTTCCTAGTGCATTTGCTATATCTCGCTCTACCTCTAACTCTATTTGCTTTTTCTGAAGTTCTTGATTTACTTTATTAATTTTAGCATTTTGAATGGCTACACTTGTTAAGCCTCCATCAAATAAATCCCATGACAAACTTAAACCTGCAGACAAACCATCTGTAGTTGTTTTAGAACCCGGGAAAAACGCCGTTGCTGCACTTATATTTTTATTCCATCCATAAGAACCGGTAAGATCTACTGCTGGTAGGTATCCCGACTTACTAACTTTGATATCATAATCACTTAGGATTATATTACTTTTTGCCTGAAGCAGACTAACGTTATTGTAGGTTGACTGTTCTAAAAACGATTCGATGCGTAGTTCGGGTATAAAACTTACCGAAGTATCTACTTCAAATTCTCTATTATTGATATCTCTATTCAGAATAACATTTAGATCGCGTTTCGTATTTCGTAATTGCTGTCTTGTTTCAATAAGATTAATACTATCGGTATTTACATCTACCCGAGCATTTAAGACAATTAAATTATTAGATTGTCCATATTCAAATTGATATTGCGCGCGCTTTACACGATCCTGAGAGATTCCTAAAGTTTCTTTCAAAACTCCCATATTTTCGCTTAATCTCGCAATTTCGTAATACACCGTTAGCAATTGAAGAATTGTATTCTCGATAGTTTCTCTCGCTTCTAATTGCGATAGATTGTATTGCTCTTTTAAACTTTTGTAATTATAAAATCGCCCCAATCCATCAAAAAGCGTGTAATCTAAATTAACTGAAGCGCTATAAGATTCGCCCTCGATACCTCTTTGGTCTACATCTTCTCCTTCTTCCGGCTCGGTTAATCGGTTGTTAAGATCATAATTATAACCACCCGCTCCTCTTATAGAAGGCAGGTATCCTGAGTTTAATATGCTTTGGTTATTCTCGGCAACTTCAACATCATTATTAGCCATTTTAATTCCGTAGTTGCTTTCAAGAGCTCTGGCTATCACTTCATTTTTGGTCAATAAAGAATCCTGAGCTTTTGCTGCAAGCCCAATGAACATGAAAAAAATGACAGCTAGATTGGCAATTTTAATATTCATCTTTATTTTTTTCAGCTTCGTGTAATTCTTTTATTGTTCGCTCTACAGACTCGCGTTCTACTCTTTTTCCTGTTGCCAACCATTTACTTTCTACTTTTATACGATTCGTAATAGAAAGCAGCAACGGTAGTAAAAATAGCGTTAATACGGTTGCAATACCAATCCCGTAACTTATAGAGATCGCCATAGGTTTGAGAAATTGCGCCTGCCTACTTTTTTCGAGAAGTAAGGGCGCCATACCGGCAATTGTGGTTAAGGACGTTAGAAATATCGCTCTAAAACGTGATTTACCTGCTTCGTAGATTGCCTGTTTAAATTTCATGCCATCCTGCAAGTTCCCATTGTATTTCCCTATAAGAACCAAACCATCATTCACCATAATCCCAACCAGCGCAATTATTCCTAAAGCGGAAAGCATATTAATTGGAAAATCGTGAATCCAATGTCCCCAAGCCACACCAATTACACTAAAAGGAATCATAATCATTAATAGCAGTGGCTGACTATAACTTCTGAATGTAAAGGCTATCGTAGCGTAGATCAAGAACAATATGATTGGCAATACAGTGCTTGCTGAGCTCACTAACTTTCCAGCTTCTCGATTTTGTCCCTCGTAAGAAACGCTTAAGCTTGGATATTTGGCCAATATTTCAGGCATCACATTTTCACGAATATCAGTTAGAATTTCTGTGGAACTACCATTAGGATCTTCCATATCTGCACTTACCCTAATCTCGCGCATTCCATCCAGGTGACTAATCGACTCGGTTCCGCGAATAATTTCATAATTCGCTATTTCATCAAAAGGAACACGATTCCCAGAAGGTGTTAGAATTCGCATATCGTCAAGATCATTGATAGAAGATCTATTTTCCAGATCATACCGCACCCAGACTCTAATTTCATCCTGCCCTCTTTGGAATCTCTGTGCTTGTGTTCCAAAGAAACCATTTCGAACCTGCCCAATTACATCTGCAAGATCAAGCCCTAAAGCATAAGCATTATCTTTAAGGAAGATATTTATTTCTTTAATTCCCTTAGGATCACTATCGTTTACATCCTTTAGTAACGGATTATTCTCAAAATTGGCTTTTAAATCTTCTTTTGCGGCTTCTAATTCCTCTAGATTATTACCCAATAAGGAAACTGAAACGGGATCTCCGCCAAAATTACCTCCAGATCCAAAAGTTAAGTTTTCTACGCCATAAACCGGTCCTACTTTATCCCGAATAGCATTCGTAATTTCAGGTGCACCAAAATCACGTTCTTCACCCGGTAATAAATTTACCTGAATCGATGCTTTGTTATTCCCGGGACCAACTCTTTTAATAGTATTTTCTATCACTGAAAGATTCCCTGTCTGCTCTTCAGAAAAATCTTTATTTACCTGCCAGGTTGCTTCTTCAACCATCGTAATAATCGAATCTGTTCTTTCAGGATTAACCCCTTCTGGCATTAAAAGATCGATAGAAATTCGATCACTGGCTACACTAGGGAAAAGTGTTATCCTAATAATATCCCCTCCAATAGCACCAAAAGTTAGAATAAGTACGGCTAAAATAATCCCTATACTCAATATTTGTTGTTTCAGCACAAAATCTAAAACAGGGCCATAAACTTTATCACGAAGAAAAATCATCACTCGATCTCCCAGTTTATTAATATTCCTCATTTTACCGAAGAATTTTCCTATCACAGATTTTGGTTGTGAAGCGTTTCGAACCAATGCTTTAGAATGTGCAATATGAGCAGGTAAGATGATAAGCGCTTCAATTAAAGAAACAACCAGCGTAAGCATTACCACAGTAGATACTTCTCCAAAAAACTCTCCTATCCTACTATCCAAAAATAGAAAACTAGCAAAAGCTAAGATCGTTGTTATTATTGCTGAAATAATTGGAGGCAACACTTCCATCGTACCGTCCAAAGCTGCTTTTATGGGATTTTTCCCCATTTCGAAATGCTGATAGATATTTTCTGAAATTACGATACCATCATCCACCAAAATACCAATCACGATAATCATCCCAAATAGCGATAGAACGTTAATCGTTACATCAAACTGTTCGGCAAAAATGAACATTCCCAAAAAGGCGACCGGTAAACCAAAAGCTACCCAAAAGGCCAATCTTGTATTTAAAAAAAGAGAAAGAAATAAAAGCACCAAAACGATCCCCATTACACCATTCTCTACCAAAAGCTGTGTTCTTTGCTGCAATCTGATAGATGAATCGAAAACAACATCCAAACGGACATTGCTACTCTTTTTATTGTAACTCTCAATATATTTATTAACCTGCTCTGCTGCTGCAAGGAGATCTTCTGAATTTGTATTACTTACGGTGATATTTACACTTTGATTTCCGTTGAAAAAGGATGCATTTGGCGTTTCAGAAAATTGATCGGAAACTCTTGCAATATCGGAAAGACGTATAATTTCTCCGTTAGTAGTAGATTTTAATACCAGGTCTTCTAAATCATCTGCATAGTACGAGCGGTTATTCGCCCTAATCAAATAATCCTCACTACTGGTTTTGATCGTTCCTCCTGTGGTAAGTATATTAGCTCCTGAAACTGCCTGAGCAACATCCTGAAATGTCAAATTATAAGCCAGAAGATCGTTTTCTCTAACTGCGATCTCAATTTCTTCTTCGGGGAAACCGTCAATTTCAATCTGAGAAATACCATCCATCATTCGCAAATCATTTTCGATCTGCTCACTAATTCTTTTTAGCGTAACTAACGGAATTTTTTCACCACTTATAGCAAATCTAATGGTTGGCCTAACCGATTCTTCTTTTGCTACTACTAAAGGCTCCATGCCGGTTGGGAAGGTTGGCACTCGGTCTACCGCATTTTTGACTTCGGTGAGCATTACATCGATATTCTCGTCTCGCTCGATTTCTACAGTGATCGATCCACCACTCTCTCTGGCAACCGAAGTTACTCGCTCGATGCCTTCTAGACCTTTTAAATTATCTTCTATTTTTAGGATTATCCCTTCTTCGATCTCTTCGGGTGCAGATCCGGGATAGGTAACGCTAATATTAATCATTCGGCTGTCCTGTAAAGGAAAGAAAGAAGATTTTAAAGTAAGCGCACCAACAGCTCCGAATATTAAAAAAGCAATGATTACGATATTAACCGCTACCTCGTACTTTATAAAGTAACTAATAAGTTTTCTCAAGATTATTCGTTTTTAGCGGTATCTTTTACTTCTTCAGCATTTACTAACTGTCCGGCATAAGCTCCCGGCACCGATGCTGCTAACATTTTAGTACCATCTTCAAGGCCTTTTACTACAACGCTTTCTGTATTAAAATATACAGGCTGTACGCTTACCAAATCTAAAACACTGTCTCTAACTACATAAACCTTAGATCGTTCTACCAATAACTCTCTCGGGATTTCTAAAGCGTTTGGTTCTTTTTTGGCATCCAGCATTGCTTCAAGATACATTCCTTCCTGTATGTTTTGACCTTCTACGCGGATAAAAACCTGAATGGTTTGTGTTTCCAGATTTACCCTGCCATTAATTCTACTTACAGTTCCGTTATAGGTTTGATTGCGGTCTAAATTTTGAAGTTTCACTTCTTCTCCTACTGCTAAGAGATCACTAAATTTTTTAGCGATAGAAACCTGTAATTCGTAAACTGAAGGATCTATATATTCCCCAAGTTTTTGTCCAGACCTAATTAATGTTCCTTCTTTAACCAGCGCTTCGGTAAGTATTCCGTTGAAAGGCGCTACAATTGTATATTTCCTTAAACGTTCTTCAAAGTTTTTTATGGTATAGTAAGAGGAAACGATTCCGCGACCACTGATAAAATACTTTTCTTTATCGGTTTCGATCTCAGGAAGTTCAGGAACCGATTTATTAATATCGAAATTGCTTAAATACTTCTGCCATTTTTCAAAAGCATCAGGATAATCTAATCTTAGATCGGGCATAATAGCAGTAATGCTATTATATAAATCACTTTTGGCAGATTGTACACTGGCAGCATATTCTGCAGAATCAATATTCAGTAAAATCTGACCTTTTTTATATTCCTGGCCTGGTAGAAAATTCTTACTACTGTTTCTAAAAATACCCTGAACTTCTGCGTAGAGTTCGAGTTTTCTTAGCGCAGTAACATTCCCATTAGCAGGAATGCTAATAGGAACGGTATCATTTTTTACCGTTTTGAAGAATACATTTTTTACAACCTTCTGTACTTCTGGATCTGTCTTAACATTGCTGTCGATGATCCATTTAGCTGCAAATACGGCTCCAGCGATAAGCAGGAGTCCAAGAACCGAGAGAATTATTTTGCGTATATCCATATCTTAGTTGGTTGGACCCCTAAAACTAGATAAAGTTTAATCGAATATCTTAATTTTTTTAAGAAATTAACTAGTTTCATCTATTTCCAACTGCAAACTCTCCCATTCCTGAAACAATTTCTTCAGATTCTTTTTCTTATCATTATAACTATCTAAAAAATTGGGTTGTGCAATAGTCTTTTCATAATTAGTCGCTAACTCCTGATCTTTTACCTTTAAATCCTTTTCAATTTTAGATATTTTCGACTCTACTTTGCTTATTTGGTTATTAAGCCCTTTCAGCTTCTTTTGATCTTCGTAAGATTGTTTATCAGCGGTATTTTTCTTTTTAGTACCCTTCGGCGTTTTTTCTCTTTTTTCTACCGCACGCATATCTTCCAATTTACGCTGCTCTAGATAATAGTCTATGTCTCCTAAATACTCCTGAATATTTCTATTTCTGAATTCAAAAACTGTTTTGGTTAAACCCTGAAGAAAATCCCTGTCGTGAGATACAATTATTAGAGTCCCCTCGAAATTTCTACACGCCTCCTTAAGAACGTTCTTAGATTTAATATCTAAGTGGTTGGTAGGCTCATCCATCACAAGCACATTAAAAGGCTGTAAAAGCATTTTACAAAGCGCTAATCGGTTTCGCTCTCCCCCAGAAAGTACTTTTACTTTTTTATCTACATCGTCCCCGCGAAATAAGAAAGATCCCAGCATATCGCGAACTTTAGATCTATTGGTCTCGTTTGCCGCATCGACCATGGTATCGTATATACTTTTCTCTCCGTCTAAATAATCAGCCTGATTCTGTGCAAAATACCCTAACTGCACATTATGTCCCAGCTTTAAATCGCCAGTATGAGAAATCTCATCAATAATAATTTTAGCAAGCGTAGTTTTCCCTTGCCCATTCTGTCCTACAAACGCAATTTTACTACCGCGTTCTATCAGTAGGTTGATATCTTCTAATACTTTATGATCTCCGTAAGCTTTCCCTACATGCTCTGCTTCGACCACTACCTTACCCGGCTGCACAGAAACGGGAAATGTAATATTCATTACCGCATTATCATCTTCATCAACTTCAATTCGGTTTACTTTATCCAGTTTTTTAATTAAGGATTGTGCCATAGAAGCTTTAGAGGCCTTCGCTCTAAATTTTTCAATAAGCTTCTCGGTCTGCTCAATTTCTTTTTGCTGATTTTTCTGAGCCGCCATTTGCTGTTCTCTAAGCTCACCTCGCAATTCCAGATATTTGGAATATGGCTTTTTGTAATCGTAAATTCTACCCAAAGAAATTTCGATCGTACGATTAGTCACGTTATCTAAAAACATTTTATCGTGAGATACCAAAATCACACAACCAGGATATGAATTTAGAAAAGTCTCTAACCAGATAATACTTTCTATATCTAAGTGGTTAGTAGGCTCATCGAGAAGCAAAATATCGTTATTCTGAAGCAAAAGCTTTGCAAGCTCTATCCTCATTCTCCAACCTCCAGAAAAGGTATCGGTTAGTTTTTCAAAATCGGCTCTACTAAAACCAAGTCCCAACAACACTTTCTCGGTATCACCTTCATAATTATAACCACCAATAATCTCATATTGATGTGTTACATCGGTAAGTTCCTGAATTATTTCAGTATAAGAATCGCTTTCGTAATCTGTACGGGTCGCTAATTGATGATTTATTTCATTCATTTTAGTTTCCAGACGCTTAATTTCTTCGAAAGCCTGATATGCTTCATCCAATACCGTACGTCCCTGTACAAAATCTATATCCTGTTTAAGGAATCCAATCTTAAGATCTTTATCCTTTGCTATTTGACCACTATCGTATTCCTGCTCGCCAGCAATAATCTTAAGCATGGTGGATTTTCCTGCTCCGTTTTTACCAATTAGACCTATGCGGTCTCCGGCTCCTAAACGAAAACCGATTTCCTGAAATAAATATTCTCCTTGAAAAGAGACTGAAAGATTATGAATGTTGAGCATTTATATATAAAGTAACTTAGTTTTGTGCAAAGATGATTAAATTTGTAGTGCAAAAAAAATTTTATGAAATTCTTGAAAGGCACTAAGTTGTACAGCATTTTAACGGGAACCTGTCCAGTTTGCCAGGAAGAGAGTATGTACAAAGAAAAAAACCCGTTTAAACTGAATAAAGTTTACGAGATGCATGAGTATTGCTCTCATTGTGGCACCAAATATAAAATCGAACCTTCCTTCTTTTATGGTGCAATGTATGTAAGTTATGCTGTTGGGGTGGCATTTTCTGTAGCTGCATTTATCATTGCTCACTACTTTCTAGGTGGCGGATTGCTAACTTCCTTTTTTGCTATTGTAGGTACACTGGTTGTTTTTATGCCAATCATCATGCGTTTATCACGAAATATTTGGATCAACCTGTTTTTGAAATACAATGAAAACGCAGCTAAAAAAAGACAAAACAAAAATTAACCTTTGTAATGTTTTCTCTGAAATCGCACAATATTAACTTCAGGAGGTAACGGAATTTCATCTTCTATAAAATTCAACAACTTTTCAGAAAGTAATGGTGCGATAAGTACACCGCGACTTCCGAAGCCATTACAAACAAAGAGATTTTTGTATTTAGGATGATTCCCTAAAAGCGGTCGTCTATCGGCAGATGCGGGACGAATTCCTGATACCTGATCTAAAATCTCATACTCACAGGTAATAAGTTCATCTAAATCATTTTGAAGCTTTATTCTCGCTTCGGTAGTTGGCTCCTTGGTTTTATCTTTATGGTTATAAGTTGCGCCAACTTTATAAAGATCGTTTCCTAAAGGTAAAATGAAAACAGAGGATTTTACGGCTTGTTTTAATTTTAAGGTTTTGGACTTGATAATTAAATACTCTCCCTTGTTTCCTCTTAGTGGCAACCAATTAAAAAACGGATTCCCAGTAACACCAAAACCATCACAAAAGATGATATTCTTAGCTTTATTATCTTTATAAATAATAAAATCATCCTTGATTTCTAAAGCCGAGTAATCGAATTTTTCTTGTTTTAAAATTGAATGCTTTTTTAAATAATCTCTATTTGCTGAAATTAGCTTTTCCGTATCTATGGCGCCCGTTTTTTCTAATTTCCCTAATGAAAAATCTCCTGAAATATTCGAGTTCACTTCTCTTACTAGCTGCGTACTCATAAAAGGAGCTAATCGCAGATTGTCTGCAGCTTCAAACCAGCTGTTTTGTTCTTCTATAGAATGAAATCTCCTATAAATATTAAATGGTTGAATAAACTTGGTATTTAGCTTTTTTTCAAGCTCTTCATAAAAAGGAATTGAGTAGCCAATTTGCTTATCGGCTTCCCAAGCTAATGTAAATCGCTTTAATATAATTGGATTATAAATACCGCCTGCAACCTTCGAAGATTCTTGAGAATTATCCTCAAAAACGACGAATTTCTTATCTCTTTTTTCAAGATGGCTGCTTATTGCGATTCCGCTCAAACCTAAACCAACGACTATATAATCCAACATACTGTGCTATTTTCGGTTACAAATTAAACATAAAAAAAGCGCCTATTAAAGGCGCTCTATTTATTATTTGCAGAATCAGTAATTAATAATTCCACATATCTTGTTCGAAGTTTCGAATCTGTTCTTTAATACGCTCAGATTCTAACAATTGCATAAAGCTGTTGTCAACAATATAATCATTGATTGATCTATCACCCTGTACGTTATCTTCCTTAAAAATCACAGAATTGAATCTTCTGGCATTTAAAAGTTGATCGTAAGAAATGATAGTATTATTACCAACATAAGCTTTCGCTTCATACAAAGCATCACGTGCATCTGGATACCAAACCCAAAATAAATCTACAAGATCATTAAGTTCTGAATCGTCGATAAAGTTCACATCGGGAGCTCTTGGCGCAATACCAAGAATTCTATACTTAAGCTCTGCTTGCCTTTTATCGAAATACCAAATTCCACGTATTTTATACTGAACGATATCTGCAGCACCTAAATCTCTTCGATCAATAAACTGCTCATCTACTTCCTGACCAGCATTGTATTGTTCAATACCATAATCTGTAGTATCTACACGAGAAATTGTTGCTCTAATATCTTTTAAAGTTCTCTTCTCTGTAAAGTAAGAATCGGCATAAATATTTTCAATTTTACCGTTTTTTATAGCACGAATTAAAACATCGTAAAGCGACCTCCTGTTAGATGCAATATTCATTGTATCCACAGGATAGTACAAAGGAAAATTAACTCTTTCATTCAAATCAATGATCTCCCAGGTTCCTTTAGACCAAAGTACATCACGATCATCTACATAACCATATTCTAATGGGGCTCCTTTAGCATTATCATCGGCGTCAGCTTTTGATTTCCCAATATCTTCTGGCTTATCTGCATTCAGAATATTAGCTGTTTGTGAAATACCGGTGAAACCGATGAATAACAATAAGCTGAATATTATATATTTTCCTTTCATAAATTGATACTTTTCTTAATTCGTAAGTTCTACAAATACTGGTGCAATTTTCTTAAGTCTATACCCACTGTTTGAGTTAAGTGAAGCTTCAATATCAAAAATTTGCACGGTTTCTCCTCTTCCTGCTCTTCGTAAAGCAGCTTTAGCTGCATTATCAAGTCTATTCCCTCTAACAGTCACTGTTGGCTGTCCAGAAACTTTAAAACTAAATCCAGTTACTCGAAGACCTATATCGAAATCGAAGTCTAGCAATTCTGCCCCAACTTCAGAAATCTCAAGACTATTTCTCTGCATTTTAACTGAACCGGTTTCTTTACGAATAGAACCAACCGGACTAGGGATATCTTTAATTCTAAATGTAGAACTAGAAGGATAACTTTTCCCGTCGATTGTTCCGGTTACATTAATTTTCACTTCTCTCGCCTGGACACTAGTAACATCCATTACGTAACTACTTCCAGAAACTCTGCTCAAACCAGGTGCACTTGCGCTAATATTGTTATCCTGAACACCAGCCATAGAAATTGTAAGTGGGTTTTTAACTCCACGATAAACAACATTCATTTTATCAGCTGAAATTGTTGCTGAATTTGGCTTAGGAATTACTGCGAACTCCTGTTCTACCGGCACTACAGTTTCTTCACCATCTTCAGCAAAAACTAATTGCCCTGTTAACTTATGGCTACCAGCATTACCGGCTGGAATATTTAAAACAACTTTACCTCCCTGTAAAGAATAATCGTCACCAGAAAGTGTTCTACCGTCTAATTTTAATTCTACTTTATTAGGTTTAGTCGTTGCATCTGTTCTACCAAGAACGATTGCTCCATTAAAAGTTTCTCCTTGATAATAAGCTGACTTAGGAGTCTCTAACAAAGTTGAATAGTTTGTCATTGAAACCTCTTCCTGCAATTGTCCTGATAACATTGAAGAAAGAATATCATTTTCGGTCGTTTTAACATCCGACTGAATTTGCGTCATTTGAGTGATAGAAGCAATTAATGGAAATCCTTCAAAATTATAAGTTAACCAAGGCTTTTTAGTGCCTTCGCCATCTTCTTCTTCTGAAGTATCAAATTTTGCAGCGATCTCTTTGTTAAGAGCGCTATAATCTTCGCCCAATGTATTAATTACACCTTCTCTATATTCTTTAATCTTATCTACAAATTCCTGACCTTTTGGACTAACTTTACCTCCGGTGAAAAATCGTTCATCCAGAATATCTGTTTTATCCATTGCCTGATAATCCTGTGGATCATCTAAATCAGAAGTTAGTTCATTTTTAACTCCTTCAATATAAGTATCTAAATTCTGTGATAATTGATTTATCGTTTCTGCTTTTTGCGCTAATTCCGCATATTTTTCAGCTTGCTCGTTTGCTTTAGATTGTAATCCCTGCATTGCTGAAGCATTTCTTCGCTCTGTAGTGGCGTTCGACTGCTCCAACTTCTCATTCATAGAACCGAAGGCTACCAAAACTTCTTTTGACATATTAAGTGCCATCATTGCGATAAACACTAAATACATCAGGTTGATCATCTTCTGCCTAGGGCTTTGTTTTCCTGATGCCATGTATTAGTTTCTAATTAGTTTATATTATAAAGTTCTTAATATTAAGCTTTGCGTTGAACATTCATCGCAGAAAGCATACCTCCATAAACACCGTTTAAAGAAGCAAGATTCTGTGTTAAAGAATCCATTTCAGCTCTAAGTTTACCAGCATTTTCTGCAACAGCTTTGTTAACTTCAGCTTGTTTTGAAGCAGATTCTACCTGAACTTTATAAATACTATTTAGAGTTTCCATTTGCGTAGCAGCAGTTGTTAATTCCTGGCTATATTTTTTCTGAGAAGCCATAGCATCCACTGTCGGGGAAATATTTTTAGCAGCACCTTCAAAATTTCTGATACTATCACCAAGACTTGTCATTAACGCAGCGTCTACTTTAGCATCACGTAACATTTCATCAAGTTTTTTAGATAACATTCCCTGAGCATCTTTTGTTTCCTCTACAACAACCTCTTTTTTCTTAGGAGAAACCATTGCAGCACTTCCTTCAGATAGTTCAGGATATACAAGAGACCAGTCGTAACCTTCGTCTACTGGTTCAAATGCTGAAACAAGGAATACAAATGCCTCGGTCACAAGACCCAAAATAAGCATTTCGTTTCCGAAAGGCCAGTGCATAATTTTAAAAAGCGCTCCAATAATAACTACGGCAGCACCGATACCGTAAACCATATTCATCACCTTCATTCTAGTTTTTGATTGTGCCATAATAAATAATAATTAAAATTTAAGTTTTTTGGTTTGTATTCAGGGTAAGTTGGTTACTTAAAAGTATTTTGTTGGTTTAACGGAACATCGTTACCAAGATAATCCTGCACGGTTCTAAAGCCAATATAACTTCTTGCAGAATCAGCATATTCATAATCTCTTGATGAAACTTGTAAAAAATAAGCGACATCTTTCCAAGATCCACCTCTCACAACTTTTCTCGCATCATCATAATCATTTACAGTAGGATTCATAGAAGACATATAATCGTAGCTCGATGCATCATAAGAAGAGTTAACCCATTCTGATACATTCCCTGCCATATTATATAATCCATATCCATTTGGATCGAAAGATTGAGCTTCCACCGTATATAATGCTTGGTCGGCAGCATAATCTCCTCGTAATGGTTTGAAGTTAGCCATAAAACATCCTCTATCATTTTTAGTGTAAGGACCACCCCACGGATAAGTTCCTCCTTCTAGACCACCTCTTGCCGCGTATTCCCATTCTGCCTCAGTTGGCAAACGGTAAGAAGGCACGTTACTATCTCCTCTAGATTTACGGAAATCATTATTATATTTTGTTCTCCACTGCGCAAAAGCTCTAGCTTGTTTCCAGTTCACTCCAACAACAGGATAATCATCAAAAGCACTATGCCAAAAATAATCGTTATGCATAGGCTCATTATAACTATAATTGAAATCTTTGATCCAAACTGCCGTATCAGGATAAACTTCTACAACTTCGCTTCTCATATATTCACGACGATTGCCTTTACCTTTAGCCGCAGCCTGAATATCCATCCAGCTGTATTTAAACTTCAATTTTTCAACATCAATAGTTCGCGTACCATTGTAAGCATCTTCTTGTGGAATATATAGTTGATCCATTACTCTGGCATAGGCCACATCTGGATAATCTTGTGTATCCC
Source organism: Zunongwangia endophytica (assembly GCF_030409505.1). Lineage (NCBI taxonomy): Bacteria > Pseudomonadati > Bacteroidota > Flavobacteriia > Flavobacteriales > Flavobacteriaceae > Zunongwangia > Zunongwangia endophytica. Next base: position 2,525,954 of record NZ_JAUFPZ010000002.1, read on the forward strand.
ATATAATATCTACGTCTTTATTTAGCTTACGGTTTTCATAGGCATCCATTTCACCGCCAGATCCATAAGTATCCAACATATATTGTTGATAAGGCGTAAGATCAGATTCATCTGCATCTGCAAAAGCGTATTCGCCAATACCGTCAGCTCCAGCTGTGGCACCTTCAAGCTCTGCTTCCATAGCAAGCATCACACGAACCACCGAATCTTTAACATAATTTACAAATTGGCGATATTCTGCGTTAGTGATTTCAGTTTCATCCATGTAGAATGTATTCACTGTAACCGTTTTTGGGGAGCGTTTAATTGTCCTGCTATATCATCATCCGATTTACCCATTATAAATGAGCCTCCAGGCACTAATGCCATACCAAACGGCTCCTCTGGGTTCCATCTTTCTCCTTTCGCACCTACAAGCTGCCCTCTGTCATTACTACCACAACTGTAGATTAAAGCAAGAACAGCAACCAGCGAAACAATTTTCTTCATAATACTTTTAGGTTAAGACATCTCAATTTAAGGCGGTAAACCTATCCAATTATTTTCTAAAAAACAACAGTTTTAAGAAAATAACCACATACAAAGGCTATGCCTAATTTTTATACTTCGTTTTTTCTTTTTGCTTTATACCATCTTTCCGGAATTACTTGATTACAAGCTTCCAGATAATCTTCCTCACTACAAGGTAGTAACGTAGTTCTCTTCAATTTAGTATTGAGGCTAGCTACGTAAGGAATTTCTATCCACCAACGACCACTCGTTGGGCTTTTATAAAATACAAGAATATCATCGTCTATTGGAACCTGATATTTTATAAAATCTTGCTTTGCCGCAACAGTATTTTCGTTATTTCTATAATTAACACCTTCAGCAAAATACCACATCATCTGTGCGACTATCATGCCAGACAACGAGTTTAAACTAGAATTGTATTCAAAAATACCAAAAGAGCTTACTTTATCACTTAACCCGGCATATCGAGATATTGCACAAATTTCTTTCCCACTAAAACCGTTTGGGGATTTAAAATAAGAACTTCCGATGGATGCTGCATCAATACTATTTAGATCTACACTAACCAAATTAGCTGCACGCATGATTGGTTCTATTAACGAAATATCATTGCTAATTTCTCCCAATCTATAAGCATCGAAAAACAACCGATCCATTAATTCTATTTCTTCCTGAGAATTAAAATAGGTTTGATAACCGATATTAGAATAATTAAAAAGATTATATGGTTCGTTAACAATAATCTTAGAAACATAAGACTTATTTGAAATCACCTGCTCTGCATCTCCAAGATCAAATCTGGCATCAACATTTACAAGATTCACCATCTCATCCAAAGTATCATACGCTCGATATTGGGCATAGATCAGATCCTGAGACCCACCAAGAATTACAGGAATAACATCCTTCTTCACTAAATCGGCGACTGTTTTTTCTACAGCAAAATAAGTATCTTTTACCGTTGCTCCTTTTTCGATATCTCCTAAATCTGCAATATTTAAATGCCAATTTCCTGGAAACAGGCTATAAAAAGCTTTCCTAATTCCGTCAAAATGCAATAGATCATCTTCTTCATTTTCAGCAAGACGATTTTCTCTTATCCCAATGATGGCAATTTGAACATCATTAAGATCCGGAACTCCGGTTGATCCTGAATTAAATTTAGCGTTTGCACCTATACTATGCGCATTTAAACCTCGCGCGTAACTAATTAAATCTTCACTTAAAGGACTTAAAAAATCCAACTCCATTCAGCTTATTTTTTTGGTGTTTTCTTGGTTGCTTTCTTGGTCGTTTTTTTGGCGGTCGTTTTCTTCTTGGATGTCTTTTTCTTAGCCGCTTTTTTCTTCGGAGTTTTTTTAGCAATTATATCTTTTGCTTCTTCCAAAGTGATTTTTGTAGCATCTACCGTTTTTGGCAATTCTACTTTAGTTTTACCCTTAATCACGTTAGATCTTCCCCATCTGGCTTTTTCAACTCTAATTCCTTCTTCTTCCCAGTTGTGGATAACTTTCTCGCGCTCTTTACGCTTTTTATCCTCAATTAGTTCTTCGATATCTTCACCAGAAAGGTTATCAAAATCGTACTTTTTATTTACGTTTATAAAAATACCATTCCATTTTAGGTAAGGACCAAAGCGACCAACTCCTTTTTGTACCGGTAAATCTTCATATTCGTAAATAGGAGCATCGGCTTTTTCTTTTTCTTTGATAAGTTCCATAGCGCGATCAAAATCGACACTCATAGGATCTTCACCTTTTTCTAAGGAAACATATTTCTTACCGAATTTCACATAAGGACCAAAACGGCCATTATTCACCTCAACTTTTTCATCTTTATATTCTCCCAATTCCTTCGGAAGCTGAAAAAGATCCATAGCTTCTTCGTAGGTAATGGTATCCAGGGTTTGATCTGGACTTAAACTTGCGAATTTTGGTTTTTCATCGTCTTCTACAGATCCAATCTGAACCATTGGCCCAAATTTCCCTAAACGAACACTCACCGGTTTTCCAGTTTCTGGATCTTCTCCTAAAATTCGTTCTCCAACTTCACGATCTGCATTTTTAGCAACATCCTGTACATGAGGGTGAAAATCGGTATAAAAATCCTTCATCATTTTTGTCCACTCCTCATTACCTTCAGCAATATCATCAAAGCTTTGCTCTACTTTTGCTGTAAAATTGTAATCAAGAATATTAGAAAAATGATTTACTAAAAAGTCATTTACTACTTTCCCAACGGCAGTTGGCACTAATTTACCTTTATCACTTCCTACCGTTTCAGTTAATTGCTTTTCTGAAATTTTTCCTTTTTCAAGAGTAAACTGAACATATTCGCGTTCTGCCCCATCAACTGATCCTTTTTCTATATAATTTCGATTCTGAATTGTAGAAATCGTCGGTGCATAGGTAGACGGTCTACCAATCCCAAGTTCCTCTAATTTCTTTACCAAAGAAGCTTCAGTATATCGATAAGGCGGACGCGTAAATCTTTCCGTAGCATTTATAAAAATATTCTGAAGCGCTTCATTTACCTTCATTTCCGGTAACATCCCGCTTTGTTCTTCAGAATCTTCATCATCACTACCTTCCAAATAAACTTTTAAGAACCCCTCAAATTTTAAAACTTCACCGTTGGCCGTAAAAATTTTATCGTGTTTATTCGCTTCAATCTTAACGTTAGTTCGCTCTAATTGCGCTTCAGACATTTGGGAGGCAATAGCACGTTTCCATATTAACTCATACAAACGCTGCTCGTCACGATCTGCTCTAACAGAATGGCTTGCAAAATTTGTAGGACGTATGGCTTCGTGAGCTTCTTGCGCGCCTTTAGTCTTTCCTTTAAATTGTCTGGTTTTTGCATATTCTTCTCCGTAAGCTTTTAAGATCTCTCTATTTGCACCTTTACGCGCATCTTCAGAAAGGTTTACGCTATCGGTTCTCATATAAGTAATATGTCCAGCTTCGTAAAGACGTTGCGCTAAAGTCATCGTTTTACTTACCGAAAAATATAATTTTCTAGAAGCTTCCTGTTGTAAAGTCGAGGTTGTAAATGGCGGTGCCGGAGATTTCTTCGCAGGCTTTTTAGTAAGATCGGCTACTTTAAAATTAGCACCCAAATTATCTTTTAAGAAAGCCTCTGCCTCTTCTTTAGTATCAAAATTCTTAGGGAGTTTAGCCCTAAACGTTTTACCTTCTGAATTGGCAAATTCAGCATCAATTCTATAAGAAGCTTCAGCTGTAAAATCTTCGATCTCGCGTTCTCTTTCAACAATCAATCTTACCGAAACACTTTGTACTCGCCCAGCAGAAAGACCTCCTTTTACTTTCCTCCATAACACCGGAGAAAGCTCGTATCCTACAAGTCGATCTAAAACCCTTCTCGCCTGTTGTGCGTTTACCAAGTTATAATTAATCCCTCTAGGATTATCGATTGCTTTTAATATCGCGGTTTTTGTAATTTCGTGAAATACAATCCGCTTAGTATTGTTGCCTTTTAACTTTAGCTCTTCTGCAAGATGCCAAGCAATAGCTTCTCCTTCCCGGTCCTCATCACTCGCTAGCCAAACGGTCTCTGCTGTCTTAGCCAAACCTTTTAGTTTACGAACTACATCTTTTTTATCTTTAGAGACTATATATTTAGGAGTAAAATCTCCCTCGGTATCTACACCTAATTCTTTCTTTGGAAGGTCAGCAATATGCCCAAAGCTAGAAGCCACCTTATAATCTTTCCCCAAAAACTTTTCAATCGTTTTTGCTTTGGCAGGAGACTCCACGATCACTAAATTTTTTGCCATAGTTTACAGTTTTGTAAGTGCAAAAGTATATCAATTTTTTTTTAACCTAGGAAATGAATCATTAAATCGGTTTTAAAATGGAAGAATTTGCGCTACAAACAGCCTTTTTTGAAAGCTTTTTTCATAAAAATAACATGCCCGCATTACTGCAGGCATGTAAAAAATAACCAAACATAAATAACAATCTTAATTAAGACACTTAATAGATTGATTTTATTATATTTACCACCAATTACAACTAGTGTTTACCCCGATCTACAACAGTCATCATTAGGCAGAATTATTTCATAGGTGTTATATTCTTTATTGACTTTGTTAGTAAAGATCGGGGGTTTCACTCTTATTCTACTTTTTTAAAAAAATAATTCCAGTCTTTTTTTTTGAAGCTAACTTCCCAAATTCACAAAGCAAGGTTTTCTTTTCTTTAGCACTATTACAACCTTTAGATGCAGAAATTGCTAGAAGGTTGCTTAAAACTTTCAAAAAAAATTACTGCCACTTTGGCACAATAACCTTAAAACGTATCTTTGCAAACTAATTACCTAAGCTTAGTATAGCATTATGGAGAAGATTATTGACGAAAAGCAACAGGGAAACTCCCTGGTTATTGAGCCGAAGACCGAAAATAAAAGAAAACTTTTTATTGAAAGTTACGGTTGCCAGATGAACTTTAGCGATAGCGAAATTGTAGCTTCCATACTTTCTAAGGAAGGATACAACACTACGCAAAAATTAGAAGAAGCTGATTTGGTTCTGGTAAACACCTGTTCTATTAGAGAAAAAGCAGAGCTGACGGTAAGAAAACGTCTTGAAAAATACAACGCTGTAAAACGCATTAACCCAAAAATGAAAGTTGGGGTTTTAGGCTGCATGGCCGAGCGACTTAAAAGTAAATTTCTAGAAGAAGAAAAAATTGTAGATCTGGTTGTCGGCCCAGATGCTTATAAAGATCTCCCAAACCTAATAAGTGAAGTTGAAGAAGGTAGAAACGCTGTAAATGTTATTCTTTCTAAAGAAGAAACGTATGGTGATGTTTCGCCGGTACGTTTACAATCAAACGGAGTTTCTGCTTTTGTATCGATTACCAGAGGTTGTGATAACATGTGTACTTTTTGTGTTGTTCCCTTTACACGTGGTAGAGAGCGTAGTCGTGACCCACAAAGTATTATAAAAGAAGTTAACGACCTTGCAGAAAAAGGCTTTAAAGAAATTACACTTTTAGGCCAAAATGTAGATAGTTACCTTTGGTATGGCGGCGGAATGAAAAAGGATTTCGAAAAAGCTTCGCCTATGCAAAAAGCTACTGCTACTGATTTTGCAACATTGCTTAAATTGGTGGCTGAAGCGCAACCGAAAATGAGAGTTAGGTTCTCTACCTCGAACCCACAGGATATGACTTTAGATGCTATCGAAATGATGGAAAAATATCCCAATATCTGTAATTCAATTCACCTGCCAGTACAAAGTGGTAGTGATAGAATGCTTCAGAAAATGAATCGTTTGCACACGCGTGAAGAGTATTTCAACTTAATTGATAATATAAGAAAACTGATTCCAGATTGTGGAATTTCGCATGATCTTATTACCGGTTTCCCAACTGAAACAGAAGAAGATCATCAGGACACTATTTCACTTATGAAATATGTAAAATATCATTTCGGTTTTATGTTTGCTTATTCTGAAAGACCCGGAACCATGGCGGCAAGAAAATTTGAAGATGATATTCCTGCGGAAATCAAACAAAGAAGACTTGCTGAAATTGTTGCCCTTCAGCGGGAACATAGCCAATATCGAACTCAACAATACATAGGAAAAACTGTAGAAGTTTTAATTGAAAAATCGTCTAAAAAGTCTGATGCTCATTGGAGCGGCAGAACATCCCAAAATACAGTCGCAGTATTTCCAAAAGAAAATTACAAAGTAGGTGAATTTGTAAATGTAAAAGTGAAAGATTGCACCAGTGCAACCTTAATTTGTGATCCAATTGGATATAGCGACAATAATTAATCAGATTTTTATTTCAGATTTTCAAAAATCAATCAGTAACATTCAATACTGCATACTTTAATGGAATCAGTACAGGCCACAAAACAACGTTTCGGGATTATAGGAGACGATCAAAAACTTAACCGATCGGTAGAAAAAGCGATACAGGTTGCTCCCACTGATATTTCGGTTTTAGTAACTGGAGAAAGTGGTGTTGGTAAAGAGAGTATCCCAAAAATAGTACATTCGCTTTCCCATCGAAAGCACGGTAAATACATTGCGGTTAACTGTGGTGCTATACCAGAAGGAACTATCGATAGTGAACTGTTTGGACACGAAAAAGGCGCATTTACGGGTGCAACACAAACTCGTAGTGGTTATTTTGAAGTTGCCGATGGTGGAACCATTTTTCTTGATGAAGTTGGAGAATTACCGCTACCAACTCAGGTTCGTCTTTTACGGGTTTTAGAAAACGGGGAATTTATGAAAGTAGGTTCTTCTAAAGTACAGAAAACCAATGTAAGGATTGTTGCCGCGACCAACATTAATATGTTTGAGTCGATTAAAAAGGAAAAATTTAGAGAAGATCTTTATTATCGATTAAGCACCGTAGAAATTAATCTTCCACCTTTACGAGATCGAAAAGGAGACATTCATTTACTTTTTAGAAAATTTGCTTCAGATTTTGCTCTAAAATATAAGATGCCTACCATTAGGTTGGAAGATGATGCCGTACTTTTGTTGCAAAAATATCATTGGGGTGGTAATATTCGTCAACTTCGGAATATCGCAGAGCAAATTTCAGTATTAGAACAAAAACGTTCTATAAATGGAAAAGAGCTGAAAGAATATCTTCCGGATATGGGGAGCAACTTACCGGCTGTAATTTCAGATAAGAAGAAAGAAAGCGATTTTAGTAACGAGCGTGAAATTCTTTACAAGGTACTTTTCGATATGAAAAACGACCTTAACGATCTAAAGAAACTCACCCTAAAATTGATGCAGGAAGGAAATTCTAAAGAAGTTAGAGATGAGAATGAAGGTTTGATTCAGAAAATCTACGGAAATGGCGATGAGGACGAAGAAGACTTTAATGTAGAAGATCTGGATAGTGATAATCTTGAAGTACTTCAGATCCCACAGCAAAGTAGTAAAAGTGAGTACGAACCACAGCCAGAAAATATGTCTGAAAAAGACAAATATCACTTTGCTGAAGAAATTGAAGAAGAAGAAACGCTTTCCCTTCATGATAAAGAATTAGAGCTGATCAAAAAATCACTAGAGCGCCATAGCGGAAAACGTAAAGCAGCCGCTGAAGAATTGGGTATTAGTGAACGCACGCTCTATCGAAAGATCAAACAATACAATTTATAATCAATATTTGCCGTTTTAAAAGCAACATTTTGGCAACCGAAACTATGAAGAAATTAGGACTAGTTTTATCGATTATCGCTGTTTTGAGTTTAGTTTCCTGCGGAATATATTCTTTTACCGGAGCGAGCACAGGAAATGCAGAAACTTTTCAGGTAAATAACTTTCAAAACACGGCAGATCTAATAGAACCCGGAATTGAAAGAACTTTTAAGCTGAATTTGCAAGATTTAATTCAAAGTCAAACGAATCTTACTTTAACAAATAATAATGCAGATCTAATTTTTGAAGGTGAAATCATCGATTATTATATCGCACCGATGACGGCGACTGCACAAAATACAGCAGCTCAAAACCGTCTAACAATTGCAGTCCAGATTAGATACTATAATACTTTAGAGCCCGAGAAGGATTTTGACAGACGATTTTCTTTTTACTACGATTACCCAGCAGGACAGCAATTGATCGGCGGAACTTTAGACACTGCTATAGAAGAAATTTACGATAGAATTACCCAGGATATTTTTAATGCAGCTTTAACCGATTGGTAGAAAGTATATGGATTTAAAGAATTTCACATATTTATTAGAGCATCCAGAGGAAGTTTCTCCTCAAGATACCCGGGCATTAGAGGATGTACTAATGAGCACGCCTTATTTTCAGGCGGCACGTGCAATTCGACTAAAAGGATTAAAAGATGCAGAGAGTCCTTCTTACAATTCCGCATTAAGAAAAACAGCTGCTTTTACTACTGACCGTGAAATTCTATTTGAGTATATAAGTTCTATAAATTTCAATCAAAATAGAATTGCAAATCAAATAAAAGAACAAGAGGATAAACTTTATAATCTTGAAGTTACAGAACCAATACAGGTACTTGGTAAAAAAAGTATGGCGATTGGAGAAGCGATTCAGATGAAACAAGATGAATCGGATAAAGTGATGGATCCTGAATTGTTTGAGCGCTCAAAGTTTCAAAATAAAACTGAGGCACAAGGAGAACCAGATAAAAAGGATGAACCAGAAGATCAATTAAAAATTGGCCAACCTTTACAATTCAATAATGCTGAATCACATAGTTTTTCAGAATGGTTGCGATTGACTTCGGCGCAGCCGCTTCAGGATAAAAAACAAGAAGAAGAGGAAGATCAACCAGAGAATGTACAGAAGAAATTTGATCTTATTGATCGTTTTATTTCTAAAAATCCAAAAATAAAACCGACCAAAGCTGCTCCTAAAGCGAGCGTTCCCGATCTGTCTACGCCAGCTCCGGAAGCCTTGATGACAGAGACTTTAGCCAGAGTTTACCTAGAGCAAAAGAATTACAAAAAAGCAATCCAGGCGTATAAAATTTTAATTTTGAAAAATCCCGAAAAAAGTGGTTTCTTTGCAGACCAAATTCGAGCAGTCGAAAAAATTCAGGAAAATAATAAAGACAAATAATGAGCACTTTTACAATTTTTTTAGTTTTAATAGTTATCGTAGCATTTTTGCTAGTGGTAGTTATCATGGTGCAAAATCCTAAAGGAGGAGGATTATCTTCTTCTATTGGTGGCGGTGGCCAACAAATTGGTGGTGTACAAAAAACAAACGACTTTTTAGATAAAAGCACATGGACACTCGCAACCGTATTACTTGTACTTATCCTTGTAAGTAATGTTTCTATCATGGATGGTAATAATGGTTTTAGTGATTCTAAAATTTTTGATGAAGATGAAGTAGAAAATGCTTTACCACAAAATACAGTGCCAGCACAGCAAAACGGGCAAACACAAAACGCTCCTGCTGCAGATAGCGCTCAATAAAAATACAATCCCATTTTAATGGTTAAAAATGCCAGCTTGTCACTAAGCTGGCATTTTTTATTTATTAATGTCAGCTTTTTTCAGATGGCATAATTTTCGAATTATTCAGTTTCGAGTATTTAAATTAATTAATCAAAATAAAATTATAGAAATGGGACTAAACATTAAACCGCTTTCTGACAGAGTTCTTATCGAACCTGTTGCAGCTGAAACTAAAACGGCTTCAGGTCTTTATATTCCCGAAACCGCTAAAGAAAAACCACAAAGAGGTAAAGTTGTAGCGGTAGGTAAAGGAACAAAAGATCATGACATGACTGTTAGTGTTGGTGATACAGTTCTTTATGGCAAATATGCCGGTACCGAGCTTAAATTGGAAGGTACAGATTATCTTATCATGAGAGAAGACGATATTCTTGCAATCGTATAATTTCTTTCTGAATTCAATTTAAAATTAACCAATTTTTAGCTGAATTTCTCAGCTACTAAAATTTACAATAAAATGGCAAAAGATATAAAATTTGACATCGAAGCACGTGACGGAATCAAACGTGGTGTAGATGCTCTTGCAAACGCAGTAAAAGTAACATTAGGACCTAAAGGTCGTAACGTAATTATAAGTAAATCATTTGGTGCGCCAACAGTAACTAAAGATGGTGTTTCTGTAGCAAAAGAAATCGAGCTGGAAGATGAGCTTGAAAATATGGGGGCGCAGATGGTAAAAGAAGTTGCTTCTAAAACTAACGATCTTGCTGGTGATGGTACAACTACTGCTACTGTTCTTGCTCAAGCAATCGTTAAAGAAGGACTTAAAAACGTTGCTGCAGGTGCAAACCCAATGGATCTTAAAAGAGGAATCGATAAAGCAGTAGAAGCTTTAACTAAAAACCTTGCTGAGCAAACTCAGGAAGTTGGTGATTCTTCAGAAAAAATTAAGCAAGTAGCTTCTATTTCTGCGAACAACGACGAGCTTATCGGTGAATTAATTGCTGAAGCTTTTGGAAAAGTTGGTAAAGAAGGAGTGATTACTGTAGAAGAAGCTAAAGGAACAGATACTTATGTAGATGTTGTTGAAGGTATGCAATTCGACAGAGGTTACCTTTCTCCTTACTTTGTGACTAACAGTGAGAAAATGACTGCTGATCTAGAGAACCCTTATATTCTTCTTTTCGACAAGAAGATCTCTACAATGAAGGATCTAATGCCAATTCTAGAGCCTGTAGCGCAATCTGGAAAGCCACTTTTAATTATTGCTGAAGATGTAGACGGTGAAGCACTTGCTACATTAGTAGTTAACAAATTAAGAGGTTCTCTTAAAATTGCTGCTGTAAAAGCTCCAGGATTCGGAGATCGTAGAAAAGCAATGTTAGAAGATATCGCTATTCTTACCGGTGGTACTGTAATTTCTGAAGAAAGAGGTTTCTCTCTAGAAAATGCAACTATCGATATGTTAGGTACTGCTGAAAAAGTAGCTATAGATAAAGATAACACTACAGTTGTAAATGGTTCTGGTGATGATAACGCTATTAAAGAGCGTGTAAACCAAATCAAAGCACAAATTGAAACTACAACTTCAGACTACGACAAAGAAAAACTACAAGAGCGTCTTGCTAAATTAGCAGGTGGTGTTGCAGTTCTTTACGTTGGTGCAGCTTCAGAAGTTGAAATGAAAGAGAAGAAAGATCGTGTAGATGATGCACTTCATGCAACTCGTGCAGCTGTAGAAGAAGGTATCGTTGCCGGTGGTGGTGTTGCTCTTGTAAGAGCTAAAGCCGTTCTTGAAGCTATTTCTACTGAAAATGCAGATGAGGCAACAGGAATTCAAATTGTTGCTCGTGCTATCGAATCTCCGCTTAGAACAATTGTTGAAAATGCAGGTGGCGAAGGCTCTGTAGTAATTAACAAAGTACTAGAAGGTGATAAAGATTATGGATACGATGCGAAAACAGACACCTATGTAGATATGATGAAAGCTGGCATTATCGATCCTAAGAAAGTTACTCGTGTAGCCTTAGAAAATGCAGCTTCTGTATCTGGAATGATCCTTACTACAGAATGTGCTTTAATCGATATCAAAGAAGATAACGCTGGTGGCGGCGGAATGCCACAAGGAATGGGCGGCGGAATGCCAGGAATGATGTAATCCTTCCCATTCTATAAAATTATAAAAGGCTGTCTTATTTATTTAAGGCAGCTTTTTTTTTGTTTTAAAACAACCAAAGAATAGAGAAGAGAGAAGAGAGAAGAGAGAAAGCTATAATTAATTTTTAACTCCGAAAGCTATTTGGAATTAATTATATAAAACTAATGAAAATTCTAAGCTGAGAATCCTTTTTGACTTCGAAACTTTATAAGGAAAGAAATTGATTCGTTTTTACTATTCAAATTTGCGTACAAAACATCAACAATGTGCTGTTCTGAATATAAGGAATAGAAGATAAAAACTGAATGATTGTAATAGAATTCAGCTTTAGCGATGAAATAAAAAGACGTACAAATTCACCTAAAGCTAATAAAAATTGAAGGCTGATCTATCAAATATAGCTATCCTTCTGAAATTCACAAGTTTCGTAATAAAAGCTTAAATTCTAATTATTTAAACTTAATGAATCAAAGCTCCCAAAAGACCTGATTTAAAATCACTCCAATCCATAATTATCTGAAATACAACAATTGCCAGAATAATTAGAACTGTAATTTTAAGATTTTCCTCCGGTTTCTTCTTATTTTCAGCTTCCATATTAAAAACGTTTGGATAAGCTAAATTATAAAAAATTATTAAAACACACCAAGAATTTGGCGTCCATGATACGCCCATGCATCGACACTTTTATGCATCTGGTCTAAATTCTCTTTTGTAATGCTTCCGGCAGGCATGATTTCCAGTTGGTTACCAGCGATTGCTATCATCCTTTTTAGGGTTGAAATTCCCTCTTCTGCAGTAGTTTTTCCTCCTGAAGTCAAAATTGTATTAATTCCGTTGATTTTAACTATATCTTCTGTCGCCTTTAAAATATCCGGAGTTTCGTCAATGGCTTTATGAATTACGACTTTTAATGGCTTTGCTATTTCAACCAAGACTGCAATCCGATCCAAATCTAGAGTTTTATCTTCATTCAATATTCCAAAAACCACTCCTTCTACTCCAACCGATTTACAGAATTCAATGTTCTGCTTCATCATTTTAAATTCAGCTTCAGAATATATAAAATCACCTCCACGAGGTCGAATCATTACGCGAATCGGAATCGAAAGTAGATCCTTTGCTTGCTTAATCACATCTCGTTCAGGAGTAATTCCGTCTAAAGCTAAGTTTGCACATAATTCAACCCGATCTGCGCCCAATGCTTCAGCCTTTAAAGCTTCATCTAAAGATTCTACACAAGCTTCTGTAATAAAATTAGTCATTCTATAGCGTAAATTTTAAAGTGGCTAAAACCTGCGAAGGTCGCAATCGATAACTACTCTCCACATAGTAGTATTGATTATTATAAGCATTACTAAATTGATCGGTATTCAGAATATTTCGCCAACTAATATTCAAGTCCATTTTTGGCTTCTCAAAAGTAAATTGATAACCAAGGTTTACAAAATAATTATCCCCATTTTCAGACAAAGAATTGCCGTAATATTCGCCACTGACACTTAAATATTGATTGTCTTTTGGATAAAAATACAAATCGATAACATGCTGATGGGTTTCTATTTGCTGAAAATCACTTTTTTCAAATCCAGAGGTATAAGTCGAAAAATTACCCGAATAATTTGCAATTAACCAGCTGGAAATTTCAGCATCAACACTTCCGCGTAAACTGAAGCTTTTGGTATTTACCTCAGCCAGCGTATTATTTAAAAGCTGTTGTCGTTGTGATAAATTATAGGAAGCATTCAGCTTAAAGGTTGTTTTTAGTTTTCTAAAATATTTACTTCCACCGCCTCTAAAGCTATGCGTATTGCTACTATTGTCTAGTATGACTGCTTCTAAAATAGTTGTTCCATTTTCACCAATATTAGAACTGTACAGCAAATTATTTTCAGTAAAACTATACGAATAAGATGCATTTAAAAACAATTGCTTCAGTGGATTTCTATAGGCCAATCCGCCTCTATAACTTTGTTGCTGTTCTTCGGAAATTGGTGCGTTGTAGCGATTTAAATTTCGGTAGCCATTCAGTAAAAATCCATAGTATAATTGCTGAATTTCGGCAAATTTGTAACTTAATCCTGCTGAAGCATCTACTTCCCAAAAGGCTGAAAGCTTTTTATCTACAGAAAACCTGGGTTCGAAAATCAATCGATCTAAATTTCTTTTTTCTTCAAAGTTATCATCTTCAAGATCGAAACTTTTAAACGCTAGCGGTGTACTTAAATTCAAATTCCAGGTTTCATCCTTACTTTTAAACCTAAAAGAATTTTTAAAATAGACCGAAGATTCTACAAATTCGGTTCTATTCTTAAAATCGGCATCTAAAACCTCGTCACCTTCTCCTAGAAAAATATCGGTGTCTAATTGTTGATTTTGGATCGAAAATCCAAATTTTGGTGAAATGGTAAATCTACCCAGCGCCTTGGTAAACCCAGCAGAATTATCGGTAAACCATTTTTTTGCAGAAACTAATTGCTGAATTTCCTCATAAGGATCACCGCCATTAAAAATAGCTTCAAATTGCCCCGGCTGCACCAGTAGCTCTTGATTGGTTTTCGTGTAACCAGTATTTGAATTAAAAGTGATTAATTGCTTCCCTACCGTTCTAAGAAGGCGCAAATTATTTTTAATTCCGAAGAAAGGATTTTCCAGCTGCTGCTTTATTTGTGAATCAGGACGGTCGATTAAACCACGATTAGCATTCCAAAATCCATTGAATTCTAATTGGTTTTTAAAATAATTTTTATCGGCATTATTCTCTAAAGTTAGTTTTCCCTGAAGCGTACTTAAATAAAGTTCGTTATTAGTATTTTCGATCACATCGATCGTATCTGTAGGCGTAAAATATCGTGTTTGCGTTTTTCCATCCTGCTGTTGGTAATCGTTTAAATAAGAAATATTCAGCTTAAGATCCATATCCTCCTTAATGCGCTGTAAAATATTCGCGGAACCTAAATGCACATTATTATCCAACCAACGCTCTTGGGAAAAAGGAGGTTCTGCTACATTCTGAATCGACAACCAATCAGTTTTATCGATCGTAAACTCATCGCCAAACAAACGAATCGAAAAATCACGAATTTCACGAGACACATCGCTCCCGGTATTATTGCTTTGGTAGGTAACAAGCGCCTGTCGCTTTTTATTGAAGATCATTGGCGTGATCTTAGTTTGCCAAAGCAAAGGTGCAGCACCAATCCCGGCAGTAGCGGTTCCGCTCACCGTAATATCTTTTTTAAGCTTAATATTGATTGAAGCTCGCTCTGAAAATTCTAAACTATCCAAAACTTTAACCGGCTGATGATTCTCAAGAATCTCGACTTTAGAAACCGCATCGGCAGAAAGATTATTATTTGCCAGATTATACCGCCCTTCCAATAAATCTAAACCTTCGATATAATATTTCTGAATCGGCTCATCTTTATAAAATATCTGTCCGTTTGGCCGAATATCGATTCCCGGTAATTTCTTTAAAATATCTGCTATTACGCGATCATTTTTATCTTTAAAAGCATCTACCGAAAAACTAAGCGTATCGCCGCGTTGCTGTAAAATTTCAGATTTCACCAATACTTCTTTTAAAGCTTCTGAAGAAGGCAAAAGTTTCACTTCTAATTGCTGTGATTTATTCTGAACAGTTTTTTCAAAAGTCCCAAAACCAATATAGGAAACTTTTAAAAACAAAGATTCTGATTCAGTTTTTACGCTGACTTGAAATCTTCCATCAGAATCTGAAATCCCATAAGCCAATATCGAAGAAATAGAATCTTTACTGATCATTATTGTTGCACCACTAAGCTTTTTACTGTTATCGTCGAAAACCTGACCTGAAATTTCAGTTTGAGAATAGCCCGCAAAAACAACGAATATTGATATCAGAAAAAAGAAAATCTTCCTAGAATTATTCAAATGATTATATTTTTTGATTGATGATGATTTTTTACTTCTGAAGCTCGATGGGATTATTTCGTCGCTTATACTTTTTAGTGAGCTCTTTTTTTTGCTTAGCTTCATCTTCCTCACTCCAACCAAACCTTATTCCTGCCTTTTCCATTGTTCCAATAGGATCGCGGTTATAATCGTCCCGAACCCGGTCAAGTTCTTTTTGAGAAACAGCTTTGTAACTATCCAAATTCAATAGCTTATTCACCGGCTTTTCTAATTCCTGAAATCCGGTAAGAGTAAAATGATAATCATCTCTAAAATCTGAAATTCCTACAATAAGACCCGGTAAACCACTAAACTTATAAGGCCCGTCTGAGAATGGTAGCTCTGGCGCAAACCAGGCGATATATTTTCTACCTGCAAAAGCACCTGTAGCTTTCTGAACGCTAAAGCCTAAAATTTCTTTATTTTCTGGTTGAATTTCCCAATCGATCTGTTTTAGATCCTGTTGATATTTAAATTCATATTGAAAAACCTTTTCGGCTAAAGTGATTTCATTATCCTGATAATCTTTGTAGATAGTATAGTCAAAGTCAGTCATTTGGTTATACTCCCCCATCGTCATGCCTTTAGGATTAGGCATGTTCTCTAGAGAATCTTTAACTGCTTTACCTAAACTGGAATATCGTGAGTGGTCTTTTCCTAAATATAATACGCCTTTTTCAGTTTTTATAGAATTTTCATCTGTAGAATCTTCCTGATATTCGAGTTGATAAGTTGCTTTATAGGAATATGAATTTTGCGCCACTACATTTTCTAAACAAAGTATAAAAACAAGGATAAAAAGACTTCTCATTTTTCTAGTTCTATAGGATTATTTTTTTTAGCCAGTTCTGCTCGATGCTTTCTAAGATAATCTTTTTTATCATCTCCTACAATCTCGACACGTACCGTCTTGCCACCTTCACCTACATAATTATTGATATAACTAATTGGATCGCTTTCATAGGTTGACAATAAATCCAAAAGCTCCTTTTTCTTAACCTCTTTATATTTTTCAGGAAAGATCTCGTACTCTAAAGGATTTGCAAGTTCTTCAAAACCAGCGAACTTAAAAACGTATTCAGCTTCGGTATCCTGCAATTCTAATATCAGTCCCGGTAAACCTGCAAATTTATAAGGTCCATCGGTAAGTGGAATTTCTGGTGTAAACCAGGCGATATAATCTCTACCTGCAAAACTTGATGTTGCTTTTTGCACTTGGTATCCAGCGATCTCTTTAGCATCAGCCTGTATTTCCCATTTTATTTGATCTAAAAAGTTTGAATAGTAAAGTTTATCGCTTAAAAGCTCAATTCCATATCCAATTTTATTTTCTGCTTTATTTTTAAAAATTTGATATTCAAATTCGGTTTTAGCAGCTTCCATTTTACTTCGCCACTTTTCAGATCCAATCTCGGCAGCTATCACATTCTTTTTAATGGAATCTTTAAGTGCTGCTCCTCTACTTATAAATAAAGACGAATCATTATTTGCGAAAAGCCACATAATTTCAGATTTACTAGATTCTAAATCTGTTGAATCTAATTTATAAGTAAGTTCATAGCCCACTCGATAGTTAAGTTTATTTTGAGCTTTAAGTTGAAAAGCACTTAACATTAAAACACCTAGAATGAAGATAAATTTATTTTTCATATTTGATTTCTGATTGATTCATTCACAATATCTTATATAAATTGAAAAGAAACAACTAAATCAACTATTTTTTTAGTAATAAAACTAATAACATAGTAATACGGCGGACTGTTTTGCTATTCAAAAAAATAATTATCTTCCGGCTGAATAACATATTGTAAATGAACAGCACTTTAAAAAGCCTAATATTAATATCAGGTCCTTTAATTTTCGGAATATTTCAATTTTTACAACCTCCGGCAGAAATGTCTCCAGAAGCATTTGATGTTTTAGCGATTACGTTATGGATGGCAATTTGGTGGGTAACCGAAATTATCCCAATTGCGGCTACTGCTTTATTACCTATCATACTTTTTCCTTTAAGTGGTGCTCTCGATATTGGTTTAACCACAGCATCTTACGGTCACAAATATGTTTTCCTATATATGGGTGGCTTTATACTGGCAGTAGCAATAGAAAAATGGCAACTACATCGAAGAATAGCACTCAACATTATCAATATCATTGGAACGAATATCAAATTCATCATCCTGGGTTTCATGGTAGCAACCGCATTTTTATCTATGTGGATCTCAAATACGGCGACATCTGTAATGATGCTCCCCATCGGGACGGCGATTATCACTCAGTTAAAAGACAACCCAGAAACTAGCGAAGATGAAAATAAAGTCTTCGGAAAAGCACTAATGTTAGCTATTGCGTATAGCGCATCTATTGGAGGTATCGGTACATTAATTGGAACTCCGCCTAACCTGGTTTTTGCCGGAATTGTTGAAGAATTATATGGTATTGAAATAAGCTTTTTAAAGTGGGCACTTCTTGGAATACCAATTTCTATCCTGCTGTTAGCCTTTTGTTGGAAGTATATTACAAGCTTTGCTTTTAAATTTAAACAAACTGAATTCCCCGGTGGTAAAGCCGAAATTAAAAGATTGTTAGAACAATTAGGCAAAATTAGTTTACAGGAAAAGCGAGTTTTAATAGTATTTGTACTAACAGCCTTATGCTGGATTACCAGATCCTATTTTCTGCAAGACTTCTTACCCAATGTTGACGATACAATAATAGCAATTACCGCCGGAATTTCTTTGTTTTTAATTCCGTCTGGCAAGCAAAAAAAAGATCAAAAAAGACTTTTAAACTGGGAAGAAGCTGTAAAAATCCCTTGG
Organism: Zunongwangia endophytica; assembly: GCF_030409505.1. Classification (NCBI taxonomy): domain Bacteria; kingdom Pseudomonadati; phylum Bacteroidota; class Flavobacteriia; order Flavobacteriales; family Flavobacteriaceae; genus Zunongwangia; species Zunongwangia endophytica. Next base: position 2,544,317 of record NZ_JAUFPZ010000002.1, read on the forward strand.
GGAATCATTTTACTTTTTGGTGGTGGTATGGCCTTAGCCAAAGCTTTCGATGATACGGGATTGGCAAACTGGATTGGTGAGCAACTGGTTAATCTAGAGAACTTACCACTATTTTTATTATTGCTGATATTGATTACTGCCATGAACTTTTTAACCGAAGTGACCTCTAACACAGCTACAACCGCAATGTTGTTACCTATTTTAGCTCCTATGGCACTAGCTTTAAACTTGCATCCTTATTTGTTAATGGTAGCAGCAACTTTAGCGGCGAGTTGTGCTTTTATGCTTCCGGTTGCTACACCACCAAATGCAGTAGTATTTGGATCGGGTTATCTAAAAATAGCGGATATGATGAAAACCGGATTTTGGTTAAATATCTTATCTATTTTATTAATCAGCCTTATTGTTTATTTCGCTTTACCAATATTATGGGATTTTGATCCTTTTACCATACCAAAGGTTTTTAAATAATTAATTTACTCGCTTCAACCTAAAATACTTAATTCGCTTCCTATCGTAAGTATAGGTAATATGTATTTCTCCGGTTTTAGACTGAATAATGGCTGGATAACTATATTCTCCTACCTTTTTATTTTCCAGTTCTAATACATCTTCCCAATGTTCTCCATCTTTAGAATACGCTAAATTTAATTTACTACGACCTTGCCACCAATCTTCACCGCTTTCCATTGGATTATAAACCATTAGGAAACCTCCACTATCTAGACTTACGGCATCGATACCTGAATTTGGATTTGCTAATTCAGATTCGACAAATTTACTCCAATTTTCTCCATCATCCCTACTGATGCTTTCTAAAACAACATCTTGATCACTTCTGAAAAAAGCTTTTAAATCGCCATTTTTAAGCTGAATAATAGTCGGCTGAATTACTTTAGAATCCGAATCTTGATTTACAGGAATCTTCCTCCACGTTTTCCCAAGATCATCTGAAATCTCCATGTGTGCATGCCAAACAGCACCGTCCTGAAGTTCTACACTCGACGGACTAACAATTCGGCCATTTTCTAGTTGTATTGGCTTATTTTTTATTGGCCCAAGTACTCCTTCAGGCAATAAGATTTTATCGCTCCACGTTCTCCCCTGATCTTTTGAAGTTTTATAAGCGCCCCACCAGGTAGAAGGCGATGGACCTATCTTATAAAAAAGGAATAAATTTTCAGGAATATTGAATAAAACAGGATTCCAGGTTGGATAACTAAGCGTATCATTTTCAAAACCATCGGCTACTTTTCTAGGAGAAGACCAACCGGCTTCAGTTTTTGTGCTGGTATAAATACTCACATCTGAATGTCTTTCGTGGGTGCCGCCAAACCAGGCTGCAATAAGGTCTCCATTTTCTAATTCTTCGATAGTAGATGCGTGAGCGCTGGGAAAATTCGCTTCAGTATAAATAAAACCCGATTCTAAAACTTCAAATTTCACATCTTGCTGAGCTTTTATATTCAGAAAAGATAATACAAAACAAATGATACAAATGGTTCTCATAATAGATTCAGATTAAAACAAAAAAAGGGAAGAGGGGAACTAATTCCTCTTCCCAAACCAATGCATAAAACAAACTTACACTAAGTTACTCTTCTATAAGTCGCGAGTTTACATTTTAAGCAAAACTCAATTTAGTATTTTCAGAAAAAAGGAAGGAGGATGGCGGTCCTCCTTCCATTGTCAAACAAACTTTTCACTAACATGTTATGTCGTGAAAAACATGAAGAATTATTGAGACAAGCTTTCCAAAATCGGCTTCACTAAACCTGAAATTGTCGATTTTGAATCTTCATTAAGCTGCTCAAAAATGGTAATTTCGTTACCTTTTTCTTTTAACCAACATCCCGGTAAATACAGCGTTTGCTGTGGACCAACATTCCAGTATCTACCTAAATTATGTCCGTTAATAAATACAATTCCTTTTCCCCAATCTTGCATGTCTAAGAAAGTATCTCCAATCTCATTTAGATCGAAATTCCCCGAATATACGACCGGTAATTTATCTTTTACTTCTTCGGAAGCGTTTACTTGCGGCGCTTGATCGAATGGCGCTTTGTACATTTCCCATCCGCCAGAGATTTCGTAATCATTTATACTTACTGCGCTGATGATTCCTTTTTTATTTTCGGTCATTTTAGCGCCGTAATTAATACGCCCCATATTTTCTACAAGAATTTCTAAACTTCCGTTAAACGGAATTTTAATATCCATCTCGTATTCGTTATTCATACGGTTAAGCTTACCTACATATTTTCCATTTACATAAATTGTTGCAAAATCTCGTAACCCGGGGATTTGTAATTTCCCGTTAATAGGCTGCGTGAATTTCTTTCTATATAACACATAGCCATAACCCTGATCTAATGCTTCAAAACTCATCGGTGCATCAGCAACAACAGCTTCAGACTCTTTTATAAGCTTTAAAGCATTTTGCTTTTTATCCAGTTTAATTTCAGAAATAGAAATAACCGGAATTTGCTTCGGAATTTCAGGGATATCGTATGCTACGTACTTCTTCATCAATTCTCTAATCGCTGTATATTTTGGCGTTACCCAGCCTGGTTCAGAAATTGGCGCATCATAATCATAACTAGTAATATCTGGCTGAATATCATGATCTTCGTTATAATTGGCACCACTGGTAAAAGCGAAATTTGTTCCGCCGTGAACCATGTAAAAATTGAAATCTACCTCATTTTTAAGATAAACTTCCGTTTGCTTTGCAATCGCATCGGCTCCGATTCTTGTAAAAGGCTCTGCCCAATGATCTAACCAACCGGGATAAAATTCGGCTACCATATACGGGCCTTCGTTATTATGATATTTATCTACCGCTTTTTTAAGATTGTTTACATTATTCTCGCCATTGGCAGTTGGCAAAGCACCTTCTACCGCTCCACCTTCAAAAAGCCAGGTTCCATCTGAAGTAAAAAATGGACCTTCTAAACCCGATTCCTTCAGCATTTTAAAAATCTTTTGCTTGTAGGCTTTATGATCTTCAGTAGCGATATCTTCTCGTTGTGACACAAAAGAACCAAATTCATTTTCAGCCTGAACCATGATTACGTTTCCACCTTTATTTACTTGAAGTGGTTTAATTTGCGTCGCCAACTCATTTATGTAAGTTCGGCAAGAATCTAAAAATGCTTCGTTATTTTGACGAATCTTAAGTTCTGGATTCTTTTGAAGCCACCATGGGTATCCCCCAAATTCCCACTCGGCACACACATAAGGGCCGGGACGCACAATTACAAACAGCCCTTCTTCTTCGGCCATTTTTATATATTCCTGAAGATTTTTATTCCCCGACGTCCAATCCCATTCTCCCGGTGCGGTATTATGATAATTCCAGAAAACATACGTAGTGATCGCATTTAAACCCATAGCTTTTACCATCTTCATGCGATGGCGCCAATAAGGTTTTGGGATCCTGCTATAATGCATTTCTCCCGAATAAATATGAATAGGCTCTCCTTTATACTGAAAATTACCATCTTCAATTTTAAACACTTCTTTTTGTGCCTGCATGCTAAAACCTACAAGACAAAAAAGAACAATAAGATTCGATAAAATTCGCATTACTTAATAAATTTCAAGATTAGCTAATAATGGATTTGCTTTTGCTGCTTCAATTTCAATTTTTAAAGCGGTGGTTTCTACGGACGGAACTTTTAGAATTCGCTTATACCCGATCGTTGTGCCTTCAGCAATTTGCTTCCATTCGCCATTTTCCTTTGTACTAATATTGAATTTTTCTACACCTTGTCCTAATTCAATATATTCCTGAAGTAATACAAAGTTAACCGTTTTAGCAGTATCAAAAATGATTTCTACTGAAGATTGGATAACATCCTCATCGGTAGCCCAATACGTTTCAGAATCGCCATCAATTAAATTCTCTGCTGAATATTCTTCTGAATCTCCTCTAAAATTACTTGCTGATATTTGTGCATTTTCAGCTAAATTATTAGCAAAAACACTATCAATTATTTTTCGCATTCCTAATAAAGAAGCCACATCGTTTTCATGAAATTGTCCTCTTTGATCGGGTGGTACATTTAGTAACAACGTAGATCCTCTACCTACCGATTGCATATATGTTGTAAATAATTCTTGTGGAGATTTCACTAAAGAATCTTCCTCTTTATGATAAAACCATCCCGGGCGTATCGAAACATCTACCTCAGCCGGAATCCATTTTGTTCCGTCTTTAGCTCCAGTTTGCAACAAATCGCTAATTTCAGGTTTCCCCGCATAAAGTGTATCGGGATTAATGATATTCCAATTAGTCGATCCTGCTTCGCCTCTTTCGTTACCTACCCAACGTAAATCTGGACCTGCATCACTAAAAAATAATACAGAAGGCTGAATTTCTTCTACCATTTCTAAAGTAGTTGGCCAATCGTAATAATTTTGTTTATCGATTCGGCGTTCTTCTTTTGCGCCTCCGTAAAATCCATCGCCTCCATTAGCACCATCAAACCACATTTCGAAAATATCGCCGTAATTTGTGAATACTTCTTTTAACTGATTTCGGTAATATTCCACATAAGATTTCTCTCCATAATCTTCACGATTACGATCCCAGGGCGACAAGTAAATCCCGAATTTTAAGCCATGTGCTCTGGCAGATTGCGCTACTTCTTTTACTAAATCTCCTTCTCCATCTTTGTAAGGAGAATTTGAAATGTCATGATCGGTATAATCTGAAGGGAATAATGCAAAACCATCGTGATGTTTTGCGGTTAAAATAACACCTTTAAAACCTGCTTTTTGCAAAGTTTCCATCCACTGATCGACATCAATATCTGTAGGATTAAAAATCTCTGGAGATTCGTCTCCATATCCCCATTCTTTCCCAGTAAACGTATTGGTGGTAAAATGAATAAAAGCATTTAATTCCATTTCGTGCCAAGCTAATTGTTCCTTGCTTGGTGTTGGCCCAATAGCTTCTGGTGCTTTTACTTCTTGTTTTTCCTGGCAGGAAAACAACATTGTTGCGATCCCTAACCCAGCTATAATTCTATTTAAATTCTGAATCATTTTTTTAATTTTCGATTGAAAATGCTATACCTGAACTATTTTTTGCTGAACGAATTTCTTTAGGAATTGTAATTTCAATCCTTCCGTTTTTTATTTTGAAATCCACTTTTTTACCGGTTTCCAATAACTTTATCTTAGCATTTTCTGAAGGTAAATTTTTACTAAAGCTTATTTTTTTCGGCAGCTCTTCCCCATCCTCGAACATTGCTATTGCATAAATTGTCTCCTCTTTTTCAGTAAAATAAATATTCTCTTCCTGGTAATCATCGATAGCATGCGTACCATAAATAGCCTCGCCATTTTTCTCTAACCAAGCGCCAATTTCATGTAACTGATCAACCACTTCCAGCGGTATAGTTCCATCTGGTTTTGGACCAATCCCAAGAAGCATATTTCCTCCTTTAGCAACCACTTCTACAAGATTATAGAGTACTGTAGTAGAAGATTTAAAAGGATCGTTTGGCACATATCCCCAGTTATTCCCTAATGGTAAATTACTTTCCCATGGATTATCTAATTTGGTTTCAGGAATTTTACGTTCTGGTGTTTGATAGTTTTCGTATGGCCCATGTACCGTACGATCTGCAAAGATAATTCCCGGTTGTTTTTCTCTAGCCATCTCCGCTATTTTCGGCATATCGATTTCCTGACTAAAATCTGGAATTGGCGCACCCCAAGCTCTAACTTCATCGTTTACGGTTTCTTTTGGGCGTACCCAACCACCGTCTAACCAAAGAATATCAACACTACCGTAATCGGTCATTAATTCTTCAATTTGGTTGTAAGAGAATTCTTTGAATTTATTCCAACGCCAATCATACTTTTCGATATCATAATTTGCATTTCGGTTGGGTGTTGCATATTTATCCCACCAAAAATATTGCGAATGCCAATCTGGCTTAGAATAATAAGCGCCAATCATAAAATCTTTCTTTCTAAATGCTTCAAAGATATATTTGGTAACGTTAGCCTTTGGATTATTTTGAAAAGGCCCATTGGTAATTTTGTAATCGGTTTGCTGTGTATCGAACATATTAAAACCATCATGATGCTTCGTGGTAAACACCATGTACTTCATCCCCGCAGCTTCCCCAGCTTCTGCCCAACTATCGGGATCGAAATTTACCGGATTAAAGATCTTATCTAAATTCCAATACCACTTTTTATAATCGTTATAAGCAATAGTACTATCACGCTCTATCCAATCTTCAGAACATAAATTCCAGCTTTCCATAATTCCGGGAACCGAATAAATCCCCCAATGAATTAGCATCCCGAATTTAAGATCCTTCCACTCCTCTAGCTTTTCTAAAACCTGAGGATCGGTTGGCGCCATATATTCCTGAGAGCGACCATGTACTCCATGCTCATCTTCTTCCTGAGTTTGTGCCTGATTTTGTTGCGCAAAAACCAACAGGGCCAAGCAAAAAAGTGATTTCAGATTATTGAATTTCGACATTTCTTAGATATATTTTATTTAGTAATTTCAATATTTTCAGTGATTTCAAAAGTAGTTTCCAGTCGGATATCTTCAGAAGAAGAACCAATCATCAGCTTAAATGCTCCGGCTTCTACTAACTGCTTCATTTCAGCATTAAATAAAGATAATTCCTTCGGAAGCAATTCAAATTGAATAGTTTTCGTTTCTCCTGAAGCTATAGTAACACGCTCAAAACCTCGTAACTGTTTTACCGGGCTCAGCACACTGCTTACCATATCTCGAATATAAAGCTGCACCACTTCATCACCGTCAACTTCACTGATATTCGATACTTTTAGGCTAATTTCTATTTTCGTGTTTTTCCCTTTTCCTGAAGTTTTCAATTTTAGATCTGAATATTCAAATTCAGAATAACTCAAACCGAAACCAAAAGGATATAATGGCTTAGCATCGGTCTCTACATAATCTCTACGATTTGGAAACCAATAATTATAATACACCGGGATTTGCCCTAAAGATTTTGGTACAGAAACCGGTAATCTTCCCGCAGGATTAAAATCTCCAAACAATACATCGGCAATAGCATTCCCGCCTTCTTGCCCGGGATACCAAGCATCTAAAATAGACGGCACATTTTCTGAAGGCCAGTTTAGCAATAATGGGCGACCTTTTATTAAAACTAACACCGTTGGCGTTCCAGTTTCTATAACTGCCTGAAGCAATTCTAATTGTCTTCCCATCAAATTAAGAGTTGAACGATCGTAGCCCTCGCCACTTTCCATATCGCCCAAAATCTGGTCTTCTTTAGAAGAAACAGTAGCCGCTCCGGTTTCTAAATATTCAGTTTTAAAATCTCTTGCGCTAGAACCTCCTAAAACAACAATGGCAACTTCAGCTCTTTTAGCTGCTGCTACCGCTGCCGGAATATCAGTTTGAGTAGTATCACGAACGGCAGTTCCTTTTACATATTCGATGTTAGCATTCGGCATTTTATGCTGAATACCTTCTAGCACGGTAACAATATTTTCTTCGGACTGTGGAGCAGTATAATCTCCTAACTGATTGTATTGCATATCGGCATTCGACCCGATTACTGCAATGTTTTTCAATTCTTTGTTTAATGGAAGTATATTGTCTTCATTCTTCAGCATTGTCACCGATTGGCGAGCAACTTCTGTGGCGAGCTCTATATGTTCTGAATTTCTAACAATTTTTTCAGCTTCTTTTTCCTTTACATAAGGATCATCAAAAAGACCTAATTTGAATTTTACGGCAAGAATTCTTTTTACCGCTTCGTCGATTCTTTCTTCAGATACTTTTCCTGAATGTACAGCATCGAGCAAAGCATCGTCATAACCATTTCCGCCAAGGTCAACATCTACTCCGGCATTCATGGCCACAGCTGCTGCATCTTCTGAAGTTCCCACCACATGATGATCTCCTAAAAGACCTTCTATACTTGCCAAATCTGAAATTACAAAACCATCAAATCCCCAATTTTCTCTCAGGGTATTCGTCAACAAACTTTTATGTGCTGTGCTTGGAATACCATCGATAGAACTGTAGGCCGTCATTACCGATAACACACCGCTATCTACCGCTTCTTTTACAGGATACATATAATTCTGGAATAAATCGCGTTGTCCCACATGTACCGCAGCACCATTATGCCCACCTTCTGAAACTCCGTATGCAGCAAAATGTTTTAGTGTTGCAGCTACATGTTTTCCGTCTTCAAGATCACTTTCTTTTTCGCCTTGAAAACCTTTAATTATCGATTTCCCCATCTGCGCAATTAAATAAGAATCTTCACCAAAAGTTTCTTCTACTCGAGACCATCTTGGCTCTCTGGCAATATCTATAATTGGCCCGTAACCGGTATTGGAGCCCTGCGCTCTAATTTCTTCAGCAATAGCTTCAGCCATTGTCATAATTAATCTTGGATTCCAGGTGCTGGCCTGACCTATCGCCGTTGGAAATACAGTAGTTCCAATCGCCATATGCCCGTGCATCGCTTCTTCTTCAAGTAATAATGGAATTCCTAAACGACTATTTTCAATCGCATATTTTTGTATCGCATTCGTGATTTTGGCAGCTTCCTTTGGATGTAGGCCGTTTTCTAAAGTTTTTTGTGTCCATGGATCTGCTCTTAACAATCCCCATAAACCGCCAATTTTTCTGTTTTTTATTTCTTCTTTGTAAAGTTCACTAATTCCCGATCTATTCCCTTCTTTCTTATACATTTTCCAGCCAAGCGGCGTGGTTAGCTGACCGATTTTCTCATCGATCGTCATTAAAGAAATAAGGTTTTCTACACGTTCATCAACACTTAGCTGACTATTTTTATAAGGCGCATTTTTTAAATCCTGCGCGCTCAGCAAGTTTGAAATTAGTAAAAAACAAAGGCAAATTTTTTTCATCAATTTTTCAATTTTAATAACAAAACTGGCCAGTGAGGTACCAACCAGTTTCTAAGCTAAATACAACTAATAAACTACCTAAGGCCAAGCCAAAAGGCATCATAATTTTTATTTCAAGCTCTTTTGATCCCAACAACCATCAGAGTCGGACATTTAATCTTCAACATCCCAAACAAATTCTCCATTTTCTACCGACCAGTTATTTCCAAAAAATCCACTCGCTTTTATACCCGATAGTCCGTTTTTAGGCATTTCATCATTAAACAAAAGCAAATCTGGGTAGAATGTTCCGTTCTCTAAATAATCATTAGCATAAGCAGCATGCATTCCTTTAATCCCGGAAGCGGTTACTACACCGATACTTGCGAACTCGTGATTTTCTTTAGGATAAATAAAGTAAGCACCGTAATGCTCACCTTTTAATGTTTTATTGCCAATTTTCACCTGATTTTTAGAAAATTGTACCGGCGAATTTTTGAGTAATTTCTTCCATGCAGCGTTATTCGATTTGTTACCATAAATTATAACATTACGATCGATATAATCTGAAGCTTTAAAATCGGTATCTTTTATAACTTCTACACTACCGTTTGCACGATACCAAAACTTTTCGGCATCAAACTTTGCGCGATTAAAATACCACTCATTTTCTTCTTTCGATCCTTTAGTTCCATAAACAAATACCATGTTATGGCGAAATGCATCTTTAAAACCACCAGATCGAAGCGGACTTTTCTCTGAATCATCAGGCTTTTCTGAAATTTTCCAGCTTCCTGCTTCATTTTCAAAATAAATAATTTCTGAAGTGAAGGGTGAAATAGAATCCCCATCGATTACCATCGCTTTTAGATTAGGATGATCCATCGCAGCAAGATCGACACTTAAAGTTTTTATATTTGAAGTTACAATAGAAAGTCCATTTTCGGTTCTTTCAAACTTGAAATTACTAATCTCGAAAGGATGTTCTTGCTGAAGAATTGTTATAAAATGTGATTTAGAAGAGACTCCCGGTGAAGCTGTGCTAAAATCAATTTTATTCATTTCAGCATCACTTTTTATTTTTCTTCGATTAAAAAAATAGAATATGGGCGGCCAGTCTACACTTTCATTACCAAACCAGTGCTTTCCTCCCGGATATTCATAATAGGCAAAATCATTATGAAATTTACCTAGTTCCTCGCGCATTCGCTGCGCAAGATAGGTAGGGACTACATTATCAGAATCACCATGCAAAATATAAACTCCGTAATGCAGATAATTGTTTTTTAATTTTAGCGTTCGGCTTGGATTACCGGCGCGTCTAGTAATTAGATCAAGATCTTTTTCAGTAGTATTCTTAAAATCTAGATTGATTTTTTGTTTAAAATCTGCAGCCGACATCTCGAATTGCTTTTCGATCTGCTCATCGGAAATACGACTAATAAAACTATTACGATAGTCTAATAAATCTGGATAACCTGCAGCCGGTGCAATTGCCGCAAATCTATCGGGATAGGTTGCTCCCAGGTACCAGCTACCGTGGCCACCCATAGAGTGCCCAGTTAAATAAGTACGTTGCGGATCGGTTTTTAATAATTTTTCTGAATGTTCTAAAACTTCCAGCGCATCTAATCTTCCCCAATCTTCCCAGGCAAAACCAAAAGGCCTGCGATTAGTAGGAGCAACTACATGCCCCCAATCTTTTTGCTTATAAGCGTTGGCCTGATTAACAGCTTCAACTGAAGCGCCGTGAACCGATAAAAATAAGGCCTGATTTTCTTTGTTTTTAGTTAAGGATGGCGCCACGCTATAATATTGCACGCTATTGTCTACCTTGCTAAGAAATGTGTTTTTATGATGTTTGAACTTTGATTTGATATCGAGTACAATTTTGGCGGTATCGATATCTCTGCCATTAGCTGCCTGTAGATAAAGATTTGCAGTAATGCTATCTCCTTCCTTAAGATTGGAAGGAATAGGAATCGAAAATGGCACTTTTCGTACATTTTTAGAAACAATTGTAGGAACTTTTGTTTCTGCTGAAATTCCATTTATTTCAACCTTAATTTTAGCTCCTTTTAAAGAGTTTTTTTCAGTATTAATAATTCGAATAGCGCCCCATAAGTCTTCCTGTTCTTCCTGAAGTACATCGGGTAGCGTTAAGTCTCTAGTAGTAAATTCAACCGGCTTATAAGTTATTAACAAGCGTGCTCGCATTCTAGAAAAACGACCGCCAGAAAGTAGAAATTTGTTTACTCCTTTTTTTAAAGTTATTGGAATTAGATTCCAACCGAAATCATAATGATCTCCTTCATGTGGTAATCCATTAATTATAACATTGGTATGCCCAGAGGCTTCAAAAATTACGGTTCTTTCTTCTTCGGAAATGTATTCTAAATACAAATATCCATTTCGACGTAATTTAGGATCGTTAAACTCTCCATTTTCACTAATTGCTATATTTTCCCAAGCAATTGTTTCTTCTTTGAAACTGTCGAAAACTTCTTTCCCTTCATTTATCTGAAAACCATTCTGCAAAACCTCAGCAAAAATAGGATCGTACTGAATAGCTGAATTACTAAATGGTGTTCCTGAAGTTCCTAAAATAAGACCTTCTTTAAATAAATGAATCACCTCTCCTTCACTAACATCATTAACTTTTTCCTTGCCAAAATACTCTACAATATTACCTTCTTTGTTTTGCGCTATGGCTCCACTAAAAAAGATCATAAAAATAGATAATATTGGAATGCTAAGTTTATTCATTGATATTAGTTAAAAAGAAGTGATTATTAAATTTTATACTATTGTTCTATTATTCTACATCCCACCAGATACGTGTAGTCAAAAGGTCTGGGCCTTGAGACTGTACTGCGGCATTGTAATTTTCAGCATTTGTTGATTGCTCAGAAGTCATATACGTCAATCTTCTAGGAATTGTTCCATTTGTTACATTGCCTGGATAATTAACCGGAGTTAAGTCTGGAAATCCACTTCTTCTCCAATTTGAATAAGACTCTATTTCATTCAAGAACGTTGCTGCCCAATACTGCGTATTAATTTGCTCTAGAGCATCTTCTTCAGCATAAGCGTTATCTTCAAGATATTCATCGATTTCAGCTTCTGAAATTGCAGCATTTGGAGAATATAATTCCAAATAATTCATTGCTGCACGAACACCGGCGTTATAGTGAGCCTCGGCATCGCCACCTGCTATTCCCCATCTAAAAGCAGCTTCAGCTAACATGAATTCTACTTCAGCATAAGTTTGAAAGAACATTGGTGCAGCCTCACTTGTCATATAAAGCCTATTTGGCTCTGAATAATCCTGAGTATCAGTTTCTCCAGTAAGTTCTCTTAATAATGTACCATCTAAACCATTAGGAAGACCAATTTGCGCGTCTGGATCTAATCGTTCTTCATCTGATCTTAAAATTGCGTTACCATCTGCATCTTCTTCACCAGTATTTTCTGGTAGACTACTATAAATGGTTAGTCTTGGATCATCCTGTAAAAATTCAATAAAAGTATCACTCATTCTAGGAGTACCATCTGCAGTAAAAGTTTCTCCGTTTCCGTTTTGAACTATTCCGTTTCCTTCTTCATGAACTACGTAGGCAATATCATCGTTTGACTCCATTACTCCACCTTCGATCGCTTTTTGAGCCCATTCTTGTGCAGCTGATTCATCAACCTTTGTCATACGCATAGCAAGTCTTAACATAAGACTGTTAGCCCATTTTCTCCATTTATTTACGTCACCTCCAAATAAAATATCTGCACTACCTAAAGTACTCGTACCACCAGCTTCAAATATAGCGGCTGATGCCTCAAGTTTATTTAGCATATCTGCATAGATATCTTCTTGCGGATCGTAAGCAGGTCTAAAATCGCCATCAATAAAAGCTTTCCCAGCTTCAGAATATGGAACGTCTCCATATAGATCTGTAATCTTTTGATATTGATAGACTCCTAATGTATTAACTATGGCGTAATCTACTGAAGTAGAATCTCCCATCTGTTCTAAGCCATATTTCATATCTTCAATAGACTTTATTGCCTGTGGATACATAGCAGTCCAGAAAGCTTCGGCATACGCGGTGTTTAATAAATACTTATCACCACTCCAATATGTTTCGGTATTAGCGATATGCTGGATCATAGTAGAAGAGTAAATCAAATTTGCTCTCCATGACTCATATCTTTGCCCAGAAACATAAAGTACTGCTGATGGAAATTTATAACTTAAATCCATCTCTGTTGTCTTTGTAGGGTCTACATTCAACTCTTCAAAGTCCTCATCGCATGATTGAAAAGACAGAGCCCCAATCAGTAACATAAGTGTATATATTCTATTTTTCATCTGTATCTTCTTTAAAATTTAACGTTAAGATTAAGGCCATAACTTCTACTAGTTGGTAAGCCGAATCTTTCTAAACCTCTAGCTCCTCTACTATTAAAAGAAGATTCTGGATCAATATTCTCCGTTTCTCTTTTTATAAAGAACAAGTTTCGGCCTATCACAGATATGTTAGCGCTATTAATAAAAGTATCTTTTATCAAATCACTTGGCAGGCTATAACCTAAACTAAACTCTCTAAACTTAATAAAGTCTGCACTTTGGATATGTTCTTCAGCGATTTCATAAAGTTTTTTATAGTAAGAGTCTACATTACCTGGAGCAATTGTAGTTGAAAAATCTGCTCCTGATGCATCAAATCCTTGTACAGCGATACCATCTTCTCTACCTACAAGTGTATTTTTACTAGCTCCATAATAGTTAGCAAAAGCGCTGGTACCAGAATAAATATCTGCTCCAAATTTGGCATCGATCAAGAAAGAAAGATTCCAGTTTTTATATCTAAAATTATTGGTAAGTCCCATAGTCCATGGAGCTACTCCATTACCTAGGATTTTTCTTGGACCTGTTGTTGGCGTACCATTGCTATCATACTGAATTCTTCCTTGATCATCTCTAATATAAGAAGTACCGTAAATAGCTCCAAAGGGCTCACCTACGATCGCTCCAGATGATACATTTGTAGCCTGAGCGCTATCTGGGAATAAAGGATTGTCGTCGTCGTCGGTTTTAACCACTTCATTTTTGTTATATCCTAAATTATAAGATACATTCCAGGTGAAATTCTCATTTTTAATAGGAGAACCTGTTAATAATAATTCTACCCCTTTATTAGTCAATTCTCCAATATTCACGAATGCACTACTGTACCCTGAACTATTAGAAAGACTGATAGGTACTATATCGTCTGTAGTTTTATTGAAATAGTAAGCAAAGTCTACTCCAATTCTACTATTAAACATTTTTAAGTTAAGACCTAACTCATATTCTTGTTTAGAAAATGGCTTAAGTTCTTGATTTGGAAGTCTATCATTTGTAATTCTACCCAATGGCACAGAGGAACCTTTACCATTATACGTATCAAAAATACCATATACTAGAGAAAGTTGGTAAGGATCCTGAGCTCCACCGCCTATATCAGAGTATCCTGCTCTCAACTTACCAAAAGTTATAAACTCTGGCATATCAAGCGCATCGCTAAATACAAAACTTGAATTAAAAGAAGGGTAAAAATAACTATTAGAACTAGATTTCCCTGCAAGTGATAATGTTGAGAACCAATCTTTTCTACCAGTTACATTTAAAAATAAATAGTCGTTGTAAGAAAACTCAGCTGTAAAATATAAAGAGTTGATTTTATTTTGAGAATAGATGTAATCATAATTCTTATTAGTCACATTATTAATGTCAACCAAACCAGGAATAACAAACTCTCTTCCGTTTAAAGTAGTAGTTTCAAACTTTCTATCGTTACTATTGGCACCTAAAATTATTTCACTATTAAAGTCTCCAAAAGACTTGCTAAATCCTAACATCACATCTGCATCTACAACTTTAGATATATAGGTGTTTTCTGTCATTGCTCCTAGTGGATTATAAGCTGTCCCGAAAGGTTCTACAGTTGTAATTCTAGCTGTATATTGATCTAGACCTGCTCTTCCTAATGCATACATCCAATCGGTTATATCAAATCTAATAGTTGAAGATCCAATGAATCTATTTTTTAAACTATTATTACTGAATTCGTAAGCTGACCAGTACGGATTTTGATGATACGTACTACTAGAAATTCTATTTTCTGTAAGATCATCATTAATCCAAGGTTTGTAGTCTTCTATGTTAATATTAGCTGGTGACAAAACAGTTGTAAAACTAGCATTACCAGGAGAATCTGATAATCTTGGTCTATTCTTTACATCTTCTAAAATATATTTCCCGCTAACATCAAGAGTTAACTTTTCAGCTAATAATAGACCTCCATTAAGGGAAAATGATTTTCTATTCATACCAGAATTAGGAGTGACATCCTCATTACTCATATCTGTTGCAGAAAATCTTAAATTATATCCTTCACCTGCTTTTGTGATCGCTACAGTGTTAGTTATTGTATGTGCTGTTTCGTAAAAACGATCTAAGTTATTTCCTTGATTAGTATACGGTCTTTCAACTCCATCAAATTGTACTACATCTGATCCATCTAATCGACCACCCCATGCCTGCATTCCTGCAGTAAGTGCTTCCTGACTAGTTTCTGGAGCTACTCCATTAATTCCTTGTCCATATTGCTTTTGGAAATCATAGATATCATCCATCACAGTTTCAAACAATACCGATCCAGAGTATTGCACTCCAAAACCTTGTTGTCCTCTCCCTGATTTCGTATTTATCAAAATTACACCGTTTGATGCTCTAGAACCATAAAGTGCTGCTGCTGCACCACCTTTTAAAACACTAATAGATTCGATATCATCTGGATTGATACTTGAAATACCATCACCAAAATCTGATCCTCCATATTGACCTGCAGATCCTAAATTAGTATTATCAATAGGAATTCCATCTAAAACGTAAAGTGGTTGATTATTGCCACCAACACTAGAAATACCACGAATTAATACATTACTTGTACCTGCTGGTCCTGTAGCTGCTCCACTTACATTTAGACCTGCTACTTTACCTTGCAAAGAGTTAATAGCATTAACCTGTTTTACTTCAGCTAATTCATCACCACCAACTTCAGTAAGGGCATAACCTAATGCCTTTTCTGATCTTTTGATACCTAAAGCTGTTACCACAACTTCATCTAAAGCCTCTGTATCTGTGGCCAATTCTAAATTTAATTCTCCTGAAGTTACGCTAACTTCTCTGGTTTCGTAACCCACCATAGAGAAAACTAAGGTTGCGTTATCACTCACGCTTAAAGTATAAACGCCATCAAAATCGGTAGAAGTTCCATTGGAAGTACCTTTTTCTACTACGGTAACACCTGGCAATGGCATCCCGGTTTCGGCTTCTGTGATGGTACCGCTAACTTGCTGATTCTGTGCTACAGCAAATTGATAAAGTCCCATAACAAGCAGAACTGAAAACATAATTTTCTTCACCATACTTGTAATTTAATTTTAGTTAGTACATGTTATAAATCAACCCTAAAGTTGCTAAATTTATCTTAAATGTTAGGAATTAGTTAAGCTTTTGAAAAAAAAATCGACGGACGACGTAGCTGAATAGATAAACAACTTATATCGAAAAATCGTTTTCGTTTAAATTTTTAATTAAAAATTTAATTAAATAAAGACTATTCTTAATCTTTTTAGATTAACTACTGATTAAAATATATTTTTTTAGGGAAGTTTGATATAGGAAATTCTGATAATGGCTTCTTAACAAAGTTTTCGTCTATTTTCAATTTGAAGGTATCTTTTCCTTCACTTTTATTTTCAATCATCAAGGTTTTGTTTGGATATATATCCTGATCTAAATGAAGCGTAATTTTATCGAATGTTGGAGTTACAAAAGTATAAACAGGTTCAGCCGGAGTAATAGGGTAAATCCCCATCATAGAATATATAATCCATGCGCTCATCGTCCCGGTATCATCATTCCCTGGAATACCACCGGGAGTATTTTTCCAGTATTTATTGATTAGCTGATGGATTCTCTGCGAAGCTTTATATTCTTTACCAGATATAAAATTATAAAGATATCCGTAAGCAAAGTCGGGTTCGTTAGCCATATCGAACTGGTCTTTGGCAAATAAATCGTCCAATTTAGACTCAAATTGGGCATTTCCGCCCATTAATTTTTTTAAGCCATCGATATCATGCGGTACCATAAATAAATACTGCCACGCATTACCTTCTATATACCCCGGGTTTTTGGCAAAATTAGCACCTGCTAAAGGATCGAAATCTTTATACCAACTGCCATTACTATTTTTAGGTTGTAAAAATGCCGTCTTGGGATTATATAACTTTTTATAGCCTTCTGAACGTTTTAAAAACGTTTTATAATCTTTCTTCTTCCCTAAGTTTTTAGCTAATTGCGCAATAGCATAATCTGCAATATTATATTCCTGAGTAGTAGACACCGGCCCTTCAACATCTGTATCTACGCCAATATATCCGTTTTCAATATATTCTTTTAAGCCAGGTCGTAATGGATTTTCAGTAGTATCTAAAGCACTTTTTAGCATCGCTTCGTAGGCTTTTTCAATATCAAAATCGGTTAATCCTCGTAAATAAGTATCAGCTAAAACTACAGCAGCAGGATCGCCTACCATTGTGAAAGTTTCGGTTGAATTCAATTCCCATTTTGGCAACCATCCATTTTCGTCATACATTTCTAACATCGATCTTACCATATCCAATTGTTCTTTAGGATATAGCAAACTCATAAGCTGATGATAATTTCGATAGGTATCCCACAATGAAAATGTGGTATATCGTGTATTTTCAGTTTTACCAATTTTTCCGGTGGCAATTTCTGGATATTCACCGTTAACATCATTCAGAATATTAGGATGGATTTGGGTATGATATAAAGCGGTATAAAAAATCGTTTTCTCATCATTGGTTCCGCCTTCCACTTCAGCTACCTGCAATTTCTTTTTCCAGGCATTTTTAGTTTCCGCTAAAATTTCTTCAAAAGATGCATTGCTAACTTCTCTCTCTAAGTTTTCACGAGCATTTTCAATACTTACGTAAGAAACTCCAATTTTAACTTCAACTTGTTCTGGTTGTTTAAAATCGTAAGTCATATAAGCACCAATACTATCACCAATAACTTCTCTGGTAAAACCTTCTTTAATCCTGGTTTTTCCATTGTACGTCATCCACTGTGCTTCTTCACCTTCGTATTTATATGGGGTTTTCCAAACTCCAAAGTCATCGGCCGGTTTAGAGAATTTTGCTATAAAATAAACCGGATAAGCAGCTTCCGCATTATTGTAACAGAAACTCCCAACCATGCGCATTCCTTCAATTTCTGTTGAAGAAATTACATGAACCATGGCTCCTTGCTCGTTGGTTAAGCCTAAACCTAAATTCAGCAATATGTTTGATTTCCCTGCCGGAAATGAATATCGTGTAAGCCCCGCTCTAGTGCTTGCAGTAGCTTCAGCCTTTATATTGTACTTATCTAATTTTGCGGAGTAATATCCTGCTTCGGCTGTTTCTTCAGAATACTTCGTTCCGTAATCGATATGGTTTGTTTTTAGCTCGCCGGTGGTAGGCATAGTAATAATTACGCCAAGATCGGGACAGCCGACTCCGCTCATATTCACATGAGAAAATCCGGTTAAAAACTGATTTTGATGAACGTACGGATTCGATAACCACTGACTATCTTTTTCCAGCGGATTCAGATCTATTCTCCCCGCCACATTAAAAGGCGATACACTTGCCATTCCTCTTGGTGCAATAGCTCCTGGATTGGTTGCGCCGTAATTTGAAGTTCCTATAAATGGATTTACGTACGGAAGCGGATCAAAATTAGTTTGCGCTGAGATCTGAACGCTAATACATACGATTACTGCTGAAAAAATATTTTTTACTGAAAACATCAACTCTATTTATTTTACTTTTATTTCATCTAAAAACAACCAGGCGCCGCCTCCCTTCGGAGTTTTTGCTAATGGTTCTATAGAAACCCGAACAAACTGAATGTCTTGTTGCGTTTCAAAATTCATCTTGAAATTCTCGATTTTCGCGCCTGGATTAGCCTGATACTTTCGATTTACCAAAGCTACTTCTTTAAAAGACTTTCCGTCTTTAGAAATTTCAACTTTTAATTGCTGCGGAAAATAAATCCCGGTGCCCTGCTCTTCTAAACTTCCAACAACCACTTCACTTACTTCTGTTGATTGCTCTAAATCGATAGTTACAATTGCTGGACGATTAATCCATCCCTGCCAACGACCGTCTTTAAAATATTTACTACCTCTTAATACATTTACCAATGCCGTTTCTCCCGATGAAGCATAACTTTTACTATACTCATATTTGTAAGTCACCGGTTTTGCTACTGCTTTATGGAATTCAAAAGTTTTATCCAGAGTAGCTCCCATAATTTCACCGTCCTTAAAAACTGCAGCTTTTATATTAGTATCGTCGCCAACAATTATTTCTTCTTTATATAATTCTGAATTCGCCGTTAAATCCTCCTCGTTTAAAGCATATCGAATTTCGGTATCTGGGAATTCAGATTTTAACCGAATTGTTATTTCTCCGGTTTCAAGATCAATCTCAGATTCTGGTTGAATAGCATAAGCGCTTTTTGCATAATTGATATCCATGATCTCAAAACGCTGCATCATTTTTCGGATTCTCACTGAAAAATCTTCCCAGTTTAATTTTTCTTCAGGACTCCAAACCACTTCTGCTAAAGCTGCCAATCTTGGAAACAACATATATTCTGAATGTGATGAAGTTGCCACATGTTCTGACCATAAATTCGCTTGTCCTCCCAACACATGTTTTTTCTGCTCGACACTCATAGAATCTAAAACCGGTCGAAATTCATAAACTTGATGCAATGGTAAAAAGGCATTAAAAGCTACCGGCTCGTGATCTGGGCTTCCCTGATAATAATCAAAATATAAATGGCTGGTAGGCGTCATGATCACATCGTGGCCTGCCGCGGTGGCCTCCCATCCGCCTTCAAAACCTCTCCAACTCATCACGGTAGCTTCTTCTGGTAAACCGCCTTCTAAAATCTCGTCCCAACCAATAAGTGTTCTGCTATTTTTATTTAAAAACTTCTCGATACGTTTCATAAAATAGCTTTGCAGCTCTCCGGTATCAGCGAGATTTTCTTCTTTAATTCGGCGTTGACAGTCAGGACAGGTTTCCCAATTTGTTTTGGTTGCTTCGTCGCCTCCCACATGAATATATTCTCCGGGAAATAATTGCATCACCTCGGTTAATACATCTTCCAGAAAATCGAAAGTAGATTCTTTACCGGCACAATAAATACTGGTAATTGGCCAAACTCCTCCCGAAGGCACTGCAATTGGTTCTTCTGTACACGATAACCATGGGTACGCTGCAATTGCACTCATTACGTGTGCCGGCATTTCGATCTCTGGAATTACACGGATTCCTTTTTCCTGCGTGTAAGCTACAATCTCTTTAATATCTTCCTGAGTATAAAAACCTCCATAAGTAGCTTCTTCCTCTGGATCGTTCTTAATTCTGGCATTCCAGTTTTTATTTTCCTGATCGACTCTAAAACCACCAACTTCAGTTAATTTTGGATATTTTTTGATTTCAATTCTCCAACCCTGATCGTCTACTAAATGAAAATGAAACGTATTCAGTTTTAAAAAAGCGAGACGGTCGATATGCTTTTTTATATATTCTTTTTCGAAAAAGTGTCTGGAAACATCTAACATATTCCCACGATACGAATACTGCGGTGCATCGCTAATTTCAATATTTGGAATATACCAATCGATATTGGACGTTTTTGACGCACTTTCTATTTCCTTAGGAAGTAATTGTCGAATCGTTTCTAATCCATACACGAAGCCTATTTTAGAACTGGCTTCTAAAATCACATTTTCTGAAGTCACTTTAAGCTCGTAAGCTTCTTTAGCGATTTCTGAATTGATTTTTAGCTGAATACTATTTTCTGAAACTGCTTTTGCTGAAGTTTCCATCTCAAATCCGGCAGCTTTTTTAAAAAGATCATTTAAAATTGACGAAACCGAAGCTAAACTGTCCTGCGGAATGATGATTTTAGTGCTTTCAGTAATTTCAAAACTCCCCTCATTGAGTTTTAAAGATTTTGGCTGCGGAATTAGCACTAAATCGTCTTCTGTAAATGAAGGATTTTCCTTTTCAGTACAACCAATTGTTGAAAGCGCTATAAAAAGAAGTAAAATTTTAAACAATTTCATGTAATCTTGATTTAGAAAATAAAATGATATCCAGATTTATCGAACATTAATAAATGGTATTCGGCTGCGGCGTTTCTAAAACTTTATTCACCGGTTCACTGCTCATCTCGAATAATAATTCACCACCAGCCATAATTTCTTTATGGGTGATATAAGCACGATCTAACTCTTTTCCGTTTAATTTCACCTTTGCGACAAACTGATTTTCTTCAGCGAAATTGGACGTTTTTATACTGAAATTTCCTCCATTTGCCAATTTGATTTCAGCCGATTCAAATAAAGGAGCTCCCAACATGTAAACGCCCTGAGCGGGATTCACAGGATAAAACCCCATTGAACTAAATATAAACCAAGACGACATTTGTCCGCAATCTTCATTACCGCAATGCCCATTAGGTTCATTTTTATATTGCTCGGTCATAATTTTGCGCACCAGTTTTTGCGTTTCCGAAGCTTTGCCTACATAATCATATAAATATGCAACATGATGACTCGGCTCGTTACCATGAGCGTACTGGCCAATCATTCCCGTGCTAAAAATGGGTAAATTTTCATCTTCCTTTGGAAACCAGCTAAACATCGAATCCAACTTTTGGGTAAAACGTTCTTTACCTCCTGTTTTTTCGATCAAACCTGGAATATCCTGTGGCACAAAAAAGTTGTACTGCCAGGCATTACTTTCACTGTAATACATGGAATAATCTTTACTCTGAAAATCAGGTAAAAATTCACCATTTTCGTCTTTTGGTCTAAAGAAAGTAGTTTTGGTATCGAAAGTATTTTTCCAGTTTTCTGAACGTTTTAGGAAATATTGATAATCTTCTTCTTTGCCCAAATCTTTTGCAAACATGGCAATACACCAGTCGTCGTATGCATATTCCAGCGTTTTAGAAACACTCCAATCGCCTTCTTCATCTTCTGCCGGCACATATCCTTTTTCAGCAAAAACATCTATTTTTCTCGTATTGGTCATTGCGCTGGCTTTGCAAGCTTCATAAGCCAATTCAGTATCAAAATCAAAACCTTTAAAATAAGCATCTACAATTACGGGAACCGAGTGATATCCCAACATCATATTAGTTTCGTTTCCTTGCATCGACCAAACCGGAAGCAATCCTGTTTCGTTATAATGCGCTAACATCGATTTTATAAAATCAGGGACTTTTTCCTGCTGAATAATAGTAAAAAGTGGATGCGCTGCTCTAAACGTATCCCAAAGTGAAAAGGTATCATAACGCTTAAATCCGCTTGCATTTTCAATACTATCGTTAGCTCCTTTGTAATTTCCGTTAGGATCGCTTAGCAAGGTAGGCGCCAACATCGATTGATACATCATCGTATAAAACACCGATTTTTGATCTTTTTTCGGAGTTTTTATTTTTATTTTCTGAAGTTCACTTTCCCAAATTTCGTCTGCATTTTTACGATAGTTATCAAAATTGAAATCTTTAGCTTCAGTGTCTAAACTTGTATAAGCGCCTTTAATATTTGCTGAAGACACGCCGGTTTTCACTATAATTTGTTCTTCAGAAGTGGTTTTGTAATTCAGAATAATCTTTGTGTTTTTCGCAGTAATTTCTTTTGCTGAAATAACCTCATCATCTTCCAGAATTTCGAACTCCTGAAAAGGTTTAGAAAACTTCATCACAAAATACACTCGCTGATCTTTTGCCCAACCGGTAGACTTTCGATAGCCTTCGATAACCGAATCGTTTATTACTTTAATATGCGTATCGGTTGCTTTATCCCAATTTAAAGCATATCCTAAATCCACATGAATTTGCGACAAAGAATCTTTGGGAAAGGTGAATCGCTGGATTCCGGTTCTTGGCGTTGCGGTAAGCTCCGCTTTAATATCATAATCTAAAAGTTGCACCGAATAATATCCCGGCGAAGCTTCTTCCTGCTCATGACTAAATTTAGAAAAAGGTTTATAATTGTTATCTGCAATACGTTCTGAAAAACGGCTGTTGGTTGGCATCACCAAAATATCGTACAAATCGCCAGCGCCCGTTCCCGTTAAATGCATATGTGAAAAACCACTAATAATAGAATCCTGGTAAAAATATCCAGCAATACGATCCCAACCACCAATCCCGATATCGGGACTTAGCTGTACCATTCCGTATGGCGTAGTTGCGCCGGGATACGTATTCCCCGGCCCATCGGTGCCGATAAATGGATTTACAAACTGCGTTAAATTTTCTTGAGTGTCTGTAATAATTTCTGTTTCCTCCCCTGTCTTACAGGAAAAAATCATTATTAAAACAGCGATTCCTAAGAATTTTAATTTCATTTTTTTTGGATTTAGCTGTTCGCTTTCAGCAATTAGCCATCAGCTTTTTTCTGGTTTCAACATTCAATATTTAAGAATCTAGCAAACATTTTACTTCAAGATGCCAATTGTGATGAGATCCCGAATCAAGCCCGGGATGACGGCTGTTTTGATTCAATTAATTGATTATCAACTTAACGTATTTCCAAAATTAACATATAGTCTAATTTCTCAATTCTCGGTTCTCAAAGCGCAGCGATCTCATATTTAAATTCTAACAATAGAGTAAGCTTCCTTTCTTTTTTCCATATGCATTCCTCTTCCTACGGTCGTCGGATGCAATAAAAAGAAACAAAAAAGTCTAGGCTTACAAATCTTGAACTAAATTTATCGCTCGATCCCTAAATTTCAGAAACTCGACTACGTCTCAAACAGCCTGAAATTTTACGGGATTTTCGCTTCAAATTTGACGTTCAATTTCTGATAGGCCATTTTTCAAATGAATCAAAATTCAGCATTCAAAATTTAAAATAATAGATTTTGATTCCTGCGTCTTGTCTCTCTTTTCTCTATTCTATTCTCTAAAATCTAGACTCTAACTTCTATTGCTCACTCGCTTTCTTCACTGCTTCCAATTTTTCTTTCGTAAAAGCATTCCCATCAAAGAAAGAAACTCCTTTTGCTCCATTTGCTTTTGCCTGATGTATGGCTTCAGTAATATCTTCAGGAGTCATTTCAGGAATATAAATTCCGGTATGTAATTGCGTATTCTTAGCTTTTAAATCTTCAACGCCTTGTTTGGTTGCAAAACCAATCCAATCTAAATCTTCATTATAAAAATTGTTGTAGATCATTGGTAGTACATAGTCGATATTCCATTTGTCCCATCGTTGGCGCACCATATGATCGGCCATTTCAGGATAAGGAAAAACTGCAGCACTTAGTTCTTTGCTATTTTCGTGAACAATTTTATAAGCATCATTTACCAGATCTCTAATTCGATTTAAACGGAATTGCTTCCACTCCATATCGATTTGAGGGTCGTCTGTATCTCTAGGATCTTTATGGTGCATTTCTTTAAATTTCGAAATACAAACATCGCAATAACAGAAATCGTATTCTGGCATTTCTGTAGTTTGTTCCAAATCATACTTAGGCAATAACGCTATAGGAAGAAAAATATCAGGGAATCTGATATAATCTAAATGCACGGTTTCTACATCTTTTACTTTCGACAAACCTTCAACTAAACTTAAAATATGGTTTCTGGATTCTTCTCTAGTTGGGCAAAGCCACTGATAATAATCTACATAAGGACGAGTATCGTAGCAAGATTCGCCATTTCGGCTTACCTGATACCATTCTGGATGCTGCAATGCAACTTCGTCTCCCGGGCGATTAACAGCCATAATCCAGGCATGTACTTCTAAACCTTCTGCTTTAGCAAGTGGTGTTAAGTGAGCCAGTAAATCTGGATCGGTATTCGTATTAATTAAAACCGCATCTAATCCGTTTTCTTTATATTTTTTGAACTCTTCAGTATACGAAGCATCGGTTCTTTTTTCATCGGCAGTAATCCAGGTCCAATATTTAAAATCTGAAGTTTTAGCTGCTTCATCTTTCTTTTCTTCCGAAGTATTTTTTTGTGCACTTTGCATATTATCCAAACAAGAAATGCTTGAAAATGCTACAACTAAGGAAAGGAATAAAAACTTAATTTTCATTTGATTTATTTTTAAAGGCCTTAAATGCCATTTAATTCTTTAATTCTAAAAATTCTCCATCTTCTTTTATCAGATATTTTTTTTCTGAAAAAGGACTTTCAACAATCATATTATAACCCGAAGTATGAAGTTCTATTTTTGGATGTATCTTTGTATTTAATACTGAAATAGGTTGCTTTTGAAGTTGCTCTACACGATCTGCCCATTTCTTGTGTTTGGAATAATAATCTTTTTGAGCACGGTACAATTCATACATTTTCCAGCGGATATGCTCGTCTTTAGCAATTTCAAATTGGATAGATTCTGAAGGTTTTTTATCACTAAAAAACACATATCCCCAATGTTCCGGCTCGTGCATATTGATCACGCCTTGTGGCGACCAAACCCAATTATATTCTGGCAGATATTGGCCATTTTCGCCTTTCTTTCTAGAATAATGACCGTCTTTTAAATCGTAATCCCAATTAACCCTAGAGAAATTAACTCGCCAGAAATCGTTCTGCGGAATTTCACCATTTTTACTAGCTTCAATTAAAGCATCCCATGGCATGGCAATTTCTACTTCCCAATATTGGTCTTTATCTGAAGCATCATTTAAAGTACCTTCGATATTTACGGCAGATTTGATACCGTTAATATCCCAATGGTCAATCGCCGGACCGCCTTCGCGATAGGTTTCCAAAAGCATTAAATCCCAAACCGTGTTAAGTGCATTTACTTCAAACTCCATGTATTTTTGAGTATCACCATCGGGATCTATAAAAACTTCAAAGTCGTTATTATAGAAAATCACAGTATCTCTTTGCTTTAAAGTTGCCCAGATATGCGGTTCTACTATTTTGGCATACATATGAAAATACTGGTCGTCCCAAAGCATTTTTACATTGGTTTTATACTTTGGGACTTTTTCACCTTCAATATCAATAAAATCGGTAGTCCATTTTGCTTCTTTCCAGCTAGCTTCTTCAGCTTTACCATCAATAGTAATTTCTTCGGAAGTTTTGTGCGCCACATAAGAGCGTGGTGTTTCCTGCGCAAAAGCATTCAAACAAAAAAAGAATCCAAAACTGACTAATATCGATTTCATCTTACAAACTATTATTTTTTACAAAATCTACAACTTCGCTTATCTTACCATAGGCAACACCTGTGCAGGTATCTGCCGCTCCGTAATACAAAGCTAGTTTATCTTCTTCATGAGAATGCAAGGCTGCACAAGGAAAAACTACATTTGGCACATCTCCCGTCATTTCGTAAAGTTCTGCCGGAGCCAATAAATAAGGCTGCGAACGATATTTTACTTTATCTGGTTCATTTTCATCTAAAATTGCAGCACCTACCGAATATCTAAATCCGTTACAGGTAGCAATAACGCCATGATAAAACAACAACCAACCTTCGTCGGTTAAAATCGGCACGGGGCCAGCGCCGATTTTTGTGCATTGCCATGCACTTTTTTCAAACGGAGCAACTTTCATTACGCAACGGTGTTCTCCCCAGTATTTCATATCTGGACTGTAGCTAATGTAAATATCCCCAAATGGCGTATGGCCATTATCACTAGGGCGACTTAACATCGCATATTTACCGTTGATTTTGTTAGGGAATAAAACTCCGTTTCTGTTGAAGGGCAAAAAAGCATTTTCACACTGAAAAAATTCTTTGAAATCGAAAGTATACGCGATACCAATGGTAGGGCCATGGTAACCGTTACACCAGGTAACCCAATAGCGATCTTCGATAAAAGTAACACGAGGATCGTATTTATAAT
Source organism: Zunongwangia endophytica (assembly GCF_030409505.1). Taxonomy (NCBI): domain Bacteria; kingdom Pseudomonadati; phylum Bacteroidota; class Flavobacteriia; order Flavobacteriales; family Flavobacteriaceae; genus Zunongwangia; species Zunongwangia endophytica. The sequence goes on from NZ_JAUFPZ010000002.1 coordinate 2,571,239, forward strand.
CTGAATCGATCATTTGAGTATTACCGGCCTGCATTTCTATAGGCTCGTGATTAATATCCCAATTGATACCATCTTTACTAAAACCGGCAAAAATATTCATTTGCACCGCTTTGTTGTCACATCTAAATACGCCAGCAAAACCATCTTCAAAAGGCACTACCGCGCTATTAAAAATACTATTTGACGTTGGGATAGCATACCGATCGATTATAGGGTTTTCGGTATGTCTCCAAAGTACATCTTTACAATTTTCAGGTTTGTCCTGCCAAGGTATATTCTTCATCTTCTTCTTTATTTTTACTCGTAAATCGAGATTCTATTCTTTATTCATTAATTTTCTTCTGGACTTGTTTCCAGATGCTTCACTTTATCTAACCAGGTAAATTTCAAAATTAAGCTTGTGGCAATAAATACCGCAACAGACATCCATGTTTTCGGGTAATCTCTTACTACCAAAAAGATTGGTAATAAAATCATGCTCGACTGCCAGATAATACCAATTAGACAATTAAACATATCTAACCAAAATTCGTTGTTTTTCTCTATATTTTCTTCGGAATAATAATCTCTTACCGGCTTCCAAAAACCCCATGGATGCACATTGGTATAAAAAGATTTCAGCGTTGCCATATCTGTTGGTTTTGTGAGGAATGTACCTAACAAAGAACCAAGTAATGAAAATCCTAAAATGATCGGAAATAAATAGATTACCGGAATTTCTGAAAGATCATGCAGCAAAGTACCCGCTTCTAAATTCGCTTTATTTTGATCTAAGAAAAACTGAAGCGTCGCAATCACCAAACCTGCTAACATTCCCCAGAAATATCCCCAACCATTAAATCGCCACCAAACCCATTTTAAAAAGTTTGCCGCTACATAACCACCATAAAGCGCGCTGGTAATCCACAATGTTATAGCATTTATAGAATCTGCAAAAAAGCCCATAATTACGCCAAGCGTAACTACTGCAAAAGAAGCAATATGACTCGCTTTCACATAATGCCTATCTGAAGCTTTTGGCTTAAAATATTTCTTATAAATATCGTTCACAATATAAGCCGGCCCTGCATTTACAAAAGCCGAAAAGGTCGACATAAAAGCGGCTAATAATCCGGCTAACAATAATCCTTTAATACCTACCGGAACATGATTATTGATTACTTTAGGTAAAATAACTTCAAGATCGTTACCGGTAACAGCTCCTGCTTCTGCCATCTGTGGGGCGATAAATACTAAACCAATCAAAACAATCCCACCGATTAAAAGATAACGTGGAATAAATAATACCAAATTGGTAAAACCACTCATATACGCCGCATCTTTCACATTTCTGGTTGAAAGAATTCGTTGCATATCGTAACCGGGCGTTGGCCCTGCAACACTCGAAAAGAAACCTTTAAAAAGTGTCATCCCGATAAAAGCGCCAAACATTTTATAACCTTGCGTATCGATAAGTCGGTTAAATTCCTGATAATCTCCCGACCAAAATCCGGTAAGCTCATTTCCGAAGAATACATTTTTCCATTCTTCAGGAACTAGCTGATTTACCTCAACATCACTAAATGCATAGACTGTATAACCGGCTACTAAAATTCCCGCTATAACCATGATTACATACTGTAAAACTTCAGTAGTTACTACGGAAAACATTCCGCCTTTTATGGTATAAATAGTTGTAAAAAATATGATGAGTAAGGCATATGTTTGTTCTGAAGTAAGCAAGGTCATTTCAGCAATATTCAAACTCATATCCCACGGAAGGATTACCGTCATAAATTTTCCTGCGCCTTCAAAAAAGTAAGCTATAAAACCTATTGAAGCAACCACCGCAAAGATGGCTACAATTAAATGAGATGCTCGCCCTGCTTTATCGTCTCCAAAACGAGTAAGAATCCACTCCGACCCCGTCATTACTTTAGACTTCCGTATCCAAACCGCCAGAAACATCATTACGAAAACCTGATTCCAGATTGGCCACATCCACATAAACATAAAGCTTTTCACGCCGTAGAGAAAAAGAATTCCTACCATCCAGGCCGTCCCCGAAACATCGAACATCCCGGAACCGTTACTTAATCCCAGATAATACCATTTTATTGTTTTACCCCCTAGAAAATAAGAATCTAAACCTTTGCTTGCTTTTTTGGATACCCAAACACCAACGCCAAGGGTTAATAAAATATAAAGGATAATTATGATTACATCTACTATATGCATTAATTCTATTTATTTTTTGGCTGTTCCCCAGTTTTTATTCGGTTCGCTTCCCATTCCAAATTCTAAGGTTCCGCCTGCTAAAATTTGTTTGTGTGAAAGTGTAGTTTTGTTGAATTCTTTTCCATTCAATTTAGCCGATTGGATATAGAAATTTTCAGGAGAAAGATTTTTTGCTGTGATTAAAAATTGATTTCCTCCTTTAAGATTGATTGTCGATTTATCGAAAACCGGTGTTCCTATCTCGTAAGTTGCGCTTGCAGGATTAAACGGATATAATCCCATAGAACTGAAAACATACCAAGCAGACATTTGCCCTGCATCTTCGTTACCACTTAAACCATCTGGATTTGTAGAGTATTGCGTTTCTAAAATCTCGTGAACATATTCTTGCGTCTTCCAGGGTTTCCCCGCTTTATTAAATAAATAAGCAATATGATGGCTTGGCTCATTACCATGTGCATATTGACCAATTAATCCTGAAATATCGTTGGAAATATGCTCGCCGGTTATTTCTGAACTTTCATTAAAAAGTTGCTCTAATTTTTCAGAAAATGGTTCTGCTCCACCGTGAAGTTGAATTAAACCTTCAGCATCATGCAATACAAACCAGCTATGTTGCCAGGCATTACCTTCAGTATAATCAGTATTTACGCGATGTTGCGAATGCTTAGGATCAAAAGGAGTATGCCATTTTCCTTCAGAAGATTTCCCTCTCATAAATCCGGTTTCAGGATCAAAAAGCTTTTTATAGGATTCGGCTCTTTTCGAGAAATACTTATAATCTTCCTGCTTATTTAAAGCTTTTGCCATTTGCGCTACACACCAGTCGTTATAGCCATATTCTAAAGTTTTAGTAACCGACTCGTTACCTAAATTGTAAGGAACGTAGCCAAATTCTTTAAGCTCTTTCAAACTACGTTGATCTTGCATCATAGTTGTTTTTACAGCTTCGTAGGCTCTTTCAGCATCAAATCCTTTAATTCCTTTTGTAAAAGCTTCAACAATTACTGGAACCGAATGGTAGCCGGTCATGGTGTTAGTTTCATTACCATAAAGTGTCCAGACTGGCAAAGCGCCGCTCTCATCGTAATAAGCAAGCATAGAATTAATAATGTCTGCAACTTTATCTGGATTAGTAAATGTTAGCAGCGGATTTTCAGCTCTAAAAGTATCCCACAAAGACAGTGTAGAATATGTGGTTCCTTCAGCGCTAGAGATACTATCGTTCTGTAATCGAAATTCGCCATTTTTATCACTAAAAGTTACCGGTGATAAACTTGCATGATATAATGCGGTATAAAAAATTTCTTTTAAAGAATCGGTTTTAGATTCTACTACAATATCAGAAAGTGCAGAATTCCAAACTTCATTGGATTCGGTTTTAATTTCTTCAAAATTGAAATTCGCATCGCTATCTAAATTTTCTTTGGCATTTTCTAGACTTACCGAAGATAAAGCAACGGCAACCTGAAGATTCTTGTCTTCTTTATAGAAATAGAGTTGTGCTGAGGTTTTCTTGCCTTCAACTTGTGTTGCTTCAGAAAGTTTGGCTTCTGTGTAAAATTCAGAATTGACAATAGGCTTAGAGAATTTTGCTACGAAAAACACCTTTTGATTTTTTGCCCAACCGGTACTGTGGCGGTATCCTGTTATCGTGTTTTCATCTTCAATAGTAAGAGAAGTCTCCGTTGGCGTATCCCAATTAATAGCAAATCCTAAATCGATAATTACCGATTGCTTTTCTCCTTCGCCAAAAGTATACTGATGGTAACCAGTTCTTAAAGTAGAGGTAAGTTCTACATTAACATCGTAATCTTCTAAAAACAGTTGGTAATAACCAGGCTTAGCAGTTTCATTATCATGAGTATATTTGGAGAGATAAGGAATATCTTTTTGCTCTTCTACAGCTTTAGTAAGATCAATTTTCTTATTTACCGGCATAAATAAAATATCTGCCAGATCGCCAATTCCTGTTCCCGATAAATGTAAATGACTAAAACCAGCCACTAACGAATCTGAATAATGATAGCCAGAACACCAATCCCAACCATTTTGACCATTATCAGGGCTTAATTGCACCATCCCAAAAGGACGGCTAACTCCCGGATACGTATGTCCATGACCACCGGTACCAATAAACGGATTTACATGACTGGTTAAATTTTCATTTTTTGGCGATTCCTTTAGATTTTCATCACTCTCTTTTTTACAGGAAATTAAGAGAAAAAATGATGCCGCAATTGCACAAAATCGTGTAGTCATAAACATAGATTTTTCGGATTATTAGCTGGGTCACCCCAACTTGTAAGCTAAATATTTATATATTCATCAACTATTAAAAAGTTATTAGACCAATGACATTTCTGAAAAGACAAACAACTAAATAGTTAAGAAAAGTTTAAATAATTGAAAGCCGAAAGATCCATAAAAAATTTATTTGAGTTCTCTAGTTTCTCCAATTATAGAATTAAGCCCATCCACCATGTGCTGTTTTGGAGCATCTATTTTATTTTTAACATGTTGCGCTGGGGAAGTTTTTACCAGGATTACATTCTATCTTTAAAAGGAAATCTTCTTGGTTTTCCTATCCATATGTTCCTGTGTTATTTCAGCGTTTATTTTCTTATTCCTACTTTTATTTATAAAAAACGCTATATACTCTTTTCGATCATACTCTTTTTTGCCATTTTTTGTATGGTGATCATAAAATTTGAACTGACCTACTTTTTAATTAGCAGCAATGTTTGGCCAGAAGGACCAGAAACACATTCCCTAACTGCTAATTATATTATACAAATGATGTTGGGAGAATTTTATGTGATTTCTTTTTTCACAGCGATTAAAATTACTATCGATTATATCTCAACAAACCAAAAAGCAGCTAAACTCGAGCAATCTAAACTAGAAACTGAATTACGCTTTCTGCGTTCGCAAATTTCACCTCATTTTTTCTTTAATACGCTAAATAATATTTATGCGCTAACACTAGAAAAATCACAAAAAGCTCCAGAGGTCGTCCTTAAACTTTCTGAGTTAATGCGCTATCTTCTTTACGAAACAAAAAATAAAAGGCAAAGCCTAGAAAAAGAGATTTTATGCATTCAGAATTATCTGGATCTGGAGCGTATTCGCTACGGAGACAACCTGAATGTCGAAATGGAAATTTCTGGAGAAATTCTAGGAAAAGAATTATCTCCAATGCTCCTTATTCCTTTTGTTGAAAATGCATTTAAACACGGTGTAAATGAAAATATCGGAAATGTTTTTATAAAAATAATATTGAAAGTAGAGGATGATTTCCTTTATTTTGAAGTAGCCAATTCTGTTTCTCAAAAAAGGAAAAAGAAGCTCCCAAAACAACTTAAACCTAGCGGAGGAATAGGAATCAAAAACGTAAAAAAACGATTAGAACTGGGCTATACTAAAGATGAATATAAACTTGATATTGGTGAAAAAAACGGACATTTTTCAATTCAATTAAAACTAAAACTAAAATGAATCTCTCCTGTATCATAATAGATGATGAACCTTTAGCGATAAAGGTGATAAAAAACTATACAGAACAGATTAAGGAGCTTACCCTGCAGGCTACCTTTACCAATGCTGTAGAAAGTATGAATTATCTGCAGGAACATGAGGTCGACTTAATTTTCTTAGATGTAAATATGCCATTACTGGATGGTTATAGTTTTCTTGAAAGTTTACCTAATATCCCCAATGTTATTATTACCACGGCACATTCTGAATATGCTGTGAAAGGATACGAACTTGAAATTTTAGATTTTTTAATCAAACCTATTCCGTTTCCCAGATTTTTAAAAGCTGTAAATAAGGCCATAAAAATTAAAACCGAAAACCAGAGCATCGTTAAAACCACCAAAGAAAATGAACATCTTTTCGTTAAGGTGGATAAAAAGCGAATGCACAAAATCTATCTAAACGATATTTTGGTGATTGAGAGTCTTAAAGATTACATCAAGATTATTACCGCTACAGATAAGCATATTGTACACCAAACACTTAGTAGTTTTACTGAAAGCTTACCGCAGGATCAATTTATTAGAATACACAGATCCTATACTATCTCGATTGCTAAAGTAGAAGCGATTGAAGGAAATAGTATTGAAATTGCCGGAAGTCGCTACACCATTGGCCGTAGTTATTTAAATGAAGCCAAGGAAGCTATTTTAGATTTAGGGGATCAGGATTAATCCTGATCCTGACGCAAACTCGATTTTCTGAAGTATTTTGGACTAACCCCATACTTTTCCTTGAAGATTTTAGAAAAATAACTTCGGTTATTAAGTCCTATAGAAACGACGATTTCAGAAATATTTCTTTCTGAAGTCATAAGCATTTCTTTTGCCGCTTCAAGTTTTCGATGCTGTATATACTTATTCACCGTAAGATCGTAAACATACTTAAAACCTTCCTGAAGTTTATTTACATTGGTTCCCGCTTCTTTGGCTAATGCTTCAACCGTAAGATTAATAGCAAGATCTCCCTCTATCCTTCGAGCTACGTAATTCACTTTCTCAATATCCGATTTTCGAAGAATTTGAGGCAATTTATCTTCCGTCTCATCATCCTGATATTGGTCGATTTGCACCACCAACATTTCGAAAGCTTTACCTTCAATAAAGATGGAACGTAAAAATCCAGAAAAATCTTTAGTTGCCATTTGATCCATTAAGTCTGCCGACTTTAAACTATAATTACCCTGATAGAAGAATTCTTTTTCAGACACCTGATCTTTAAAAATCTCTTTCAGTTCAGGTTCTATACCCTGAAATTGATAATTATCCCGATTAGAAAATACCGAACGTATAATTTCTAAACTCGATACATGGGCAGCCACATCTTTTTTAAAGCTAAGCACATGCCCTCTATAACCACTACTCGAAACTATGATATTTTGAAAGCTATCTATAGTTACGCTTTCATCTGAATTTTCAAAACAATGCTCTACGCTACCCTGAGAACAAAAGATAAATTTTAAAGGATGGATAGAATTTAATGTAAAATGAATATCGATATCCTCTAAAAATTTACAGTTATAAGTTATAATCCCGATGCCTGAATTAAAGCTGGAACCCCTTATATAACCTTCACCTATATGCTCAGGTATTTCTATCTTTAATTCTCCCGAAGCGTTTTCAACCGGAGCTCCAAAGCAACTAGAAATATCTCTAATAATATCGTTAACGGGTAAAGTTTTGACATCTATTCTCATAAAATTTGAAGCACTGTTATAAAGCAGCCATTGCTATTGGTAGGTTATATTAGTTTTAAACAAACGCATTACTACGTTCGAACTATAAAATTAATATTTGAAGCGAAATAATCATCGTAAATGTTAAATTTATTTGCTTTCAGTTATTAATAATACGTAAAACGTTAGCCTTTTATAGGCGATCAAAACAATATTAAATCATGCCGTAAGCTCAGTAAACATGGCGCAAATTGCAATTCCTTTGATATTTTATAGCTCTAAAGTACTTAAATTTAGTCAAAGATTAACATTTACCAGGAAGTTTCGTTAACTCAATTTTAACTAAGTTATACTTAGCGGAGTAAGCTAACCCTTCAAATTAGCAAACTGAATAGTGCTCATTCAATCTTAGCATTTGTCAAAATCTTCAAATTATCATTTGGAAAGATCAACCAGCGACATATCTGTTTTAAAAAAATAAGCTTTGGATTATTGAAATTGTATCTTTACAAAAAAACTATTATGGCTAAGAATTATTACGATCCTGCAGATTTAAGAAAGTTTGGTGAAATTACAGATTGGAGCGAAGAACTTGGAGAAAAGTTTTTTGACTACTATGGGAAAGTTTTTGAGGAAGGAGCACTCTCTGCACGAGAGAAATCTTTAATCGCTTTGGCTGTTTCGCATGTAGTAAAGTGCCCTTATTGTATCGATGCCTACACTAAAGACGGCTTACAACGAGGAATAACAAAAGAAGAAATGATGGAAGCCGTACATGCAGGAGCAGCAATAGAAAGTGGCGCGACTCTTGTACATGGTGTACAAATGATGAATAAGTATAATAAACTAAGCATGTAGTGAATTAATTGCTTACGCTATTTATTTCAACTTAAATCGCAAAACAATTTTTATGTCTTTAAAATCCCTAAAAGGAAGGAAAGATGATTTATCCAGCCCACATCGTCAGCTGGAAATTTTGAGTGAAGGAATGTTTGAAGAGGGAGAACTCCCAACTTTTAAAGATAAAATTGCTAAAACCGGACATTTCCCCTTAAAACCAAAGAAACTCGAGATACTTCAGCTGAATCTGGGTTATATGTGCAATCAGGTTTGTTCACACTGCCATGTTGATGCTGGGCCAGATCGTAAAGAGATCATGACCAAAGAGACGATGATCCAATGCCTGGATGTAATAAAAAATACAGGAGCACACACTTTAGATCTTACCGGTGGTGCGCCAGAGATGAATCCAAATTTTAGATGGTTTGTAGAAGAAGCGTGTAAAGCAGGGATCAACGATGTTATTGTGAGATCTAATCTTACCATTATTCTTGCGAATAAAAAATATCATGATCTTCCAGATTTTTTCAGAAAACATAATGTTCATGTTATTTCCTCTTTACCATTTTATAAAAGAGAAAAAACCGATAAACAACGTGGTAGTGGTGTTTTCGATAAATCTATTAAAGCTTTACAAATGCTAAATGCTGTTGGCTATGCGCAACCAGATAGCGAACTTAAGCTAGATTTAGTTTATAATCCTGCCGGTGCATTTTTACCTACCAATCAAGATGCGATGGAAAAGGACTTCAAAAAAGCATTAAAAGAAGATTTCAATATCGATTTTAATAACCTTTTTGCCATTACAAATTTGCCAATTAGCAGATTTTTGGAATATCTAATTGCTTCAGAAAATTACGAAGATTACATGTATTCTCTAGTAGACGCTTATAATCCTACAGCTGTAGAAAATGTAATGTGTACCAACACCATATCAATCAGTTGGGATGGTTGGCTTTATGATTGCGATTTCAATCAGATGCTAGAGCTAAAAGTAGACTCCAAAATAAAACACATCAGCGAGTATAACGAAGATATTTTGAACGATAGAAATATTATCATTTCGCAGCACTGCTATGGTTGTACTGCAGGTGCTGGTAGTAGTTGCCAGGGTTCTACAACCTAATTGTATTTTGAGTTAGAATAGATCGACGTTTAATGAGATTATCGAATAACCAGTTCCCAAATTTCACAAAATATTAGATACATTTTAGATATATCATAGTATATTGCTAAGCATGCGTATTACCTGAAGAATAGCAAACTTCAGACTTAAAATCAGCGATTTTTTGGCAGAAACAACGACTTCAAAAAACTTACTTCTAATTTTTACTCGTAATCCAGAATATGGTAAGGTAAAAACCAGACTTGCCAAAGATGTTGGCGATCAAACAGCATTAGAAATTTATCGATTTTTATTAGATCATACCGTAAAAATCACAAAACCTATTTCTGCGGAAAAAAGAGTATATTATTCCGAAGAAATAAAAACTAGTGACCTCTGGAATGCTGAAATTTTTCAGAAGAAAAAACAATACGGTACAGACTTAGGAGAGCGAATTAAAAATGCTTTTGCTGAAGGATTTAAAGATGGATACGAGAAAATCGCCATTATTGGTTCCGATTTATTTGATATCGATAGCAAAGACTTAGAAAAAGCTTTTGAAGCTTTAGAAAGTAATCAGGTTGTCATTGGCCCCGCAGAAGATGGTGGTTATTATTTGCTTGGGATGACACAGCTTAGGGAAGAACTTTTTGAAAATAAAACCTGGGGAACCGATACGGTGCTAAAAGAAACCAAAGAAAACTTAACAAACATAAATTATAAATTACTGGAAGAGCGGAATGATGTAGATTACTATTCAGATATCAAAGATCATCCCGCTTTTAGTCAATTTTTTACAAAATGAAAATGACAGACGCAATTCAGGAATCCACAGATTATCTCAAATCTAAAGGATTTGAAGCTCCCGAAATCGGAATTATTTTAGGAACCGGACTTGGGAAATTAATCGACGAAATTGAAATAGAATACGAAGCCAGCTATAATCACATTCCTTACTTTCCAACCGCTACGGTAGAATTTCATAAAGGAAAATTGATCTACGGAACATTAGAAGGTAAAAAAGTAGTGGTAATGCAGGGAAGATTTCATCTTTACGAAGGCTATACTTTACAAGATGTAACTTACCCGGTACGCGTAATGAAGCGTTTAGGAATTAGCAAACTTTTAGTTTCTAATGCAGCAGGTTCTATTAATTTAGACTACAAAAAAGGAGAACTAATGCTTATCGACGATCACCTTAATTTCCAAGGAGGATCACCATTAGCTTTTAAAGGCGTAGAGCATTTAGGAGAACGCTTTGTAGATATGGCTCAACCTTACGACGCTAAGATGAATGCCACAATGGAGAATGTTGCAAAAGAACACGGAATCAAATTGCACAAAGGCGTTTATGCTTCTGTTTTAGGTCCGCAATTAGAAACCCGTGCAGAATATCGATTTTTGAAAATAGCAGGAGCAGATGCGGTAGGAATGAGTACTGTACCCGAAATTATCGTAGCGAATCATCTTAATATCCCGGTTTCCGCAGTTTCTGTAATCACCGATGAAGGTGATCCAGATAATTTAAAACCGGTAGAAATTTCAGAAATTATTGCTATGGCTGAAAAAGCCGAACCGCAAATGATCACTCTTTTTAGAGAAGTTATAAAAACACTATAAGCAATGAGCAGCTATCTGGAAACCACAAAAAATGTTTATAAAGATGCGGCGCTAAAGCCAGATGTTGGTCTTTGCTGCACTACCAATCCAATTTGGGAATTGCCGGGTTTAAAAATCCCGAAGATTATGCAGGAGATGAACTATGGCTGTGGTAGCACAGTGCATGCACGAGATCTATCCAAAAATCCAAAAATTCTCTATGTTGGTGTTGGCGGCGGAATGGAATTATTACAGTTTGCTTATTTTTCCAGACAGCAAAACGGAGTTGTTGGTGTCGATGCAGTAGATGAAATGCTGGAAGCATCAAGAAAAAACTTCAAAATTGCTGAAGAACAAAATCCGTGGTTTAACTCCGATTTTGTGGATTTAAAAAAAGGCGATGCTTTACATCTTCCGGTAGAAGATAATACTATTGATGTAGCAGCACAAAACTGTTTATTCAATATTTTTAAGACTGAAGATCTTAAAAAAGCCATTGAAGAAATGTATCGCGTTTTAAAACCGCAGGGTAAATTGGTAATGAGTGATCCTACTTGCGAGCAGCAGATGAATGATGAGCTTAGAAATGATGAACGTTTAAGAGCGCTTTGTCTTAGCGGTAGTCTACCAATTAAAGAATACGTAAAAGCCTTAACCGATGTTGGTTTTGGTACCATTGAAATTAGAGCCAGAAAACCCTATAGAATTCTAGATCCTAAACACTATCCTACAGAAGAATTAGTTTTTATCGAATCTATAGAAGTAGCAGCCATTAAAGATCCAATGCCAGAAGATGGACCTTGTATTTTTACAGGTAAGGCTGCGATCTATTATGGTGATAACGATCATTTTGATGATCAAAAAGGCCATATTCTTCTTCAAAATCAACCTTTAGCAGTTTGTGACAAAACAGCTAAAGCTTTAAAAGATCTAGGAAGAAATGATATTTATATTAGCGAATCTACCTTTCATTACGATGGTGGAGGCTGCTGTTAATCCAACAAACTTAAAGTATGCGCAGCATGAGAAATCTTTATATGCTTAAACGAATATTGATCACGGCCATTTTCCTTATTGGTTTGAGCGGCTGCGCTTTATTTTCGGCTGCTGGTTTTTCCAGTAAAGGATTACCGCATTCTAATGTAAAAGGCGAATTAATTTCGACCTCATCCAATACTTCAGTTAATATTGACCATTCTGGCTGGCATAATTTGCTACAAAAACATGTGAATGAAAAAGGACTGGTAGATTACGAAGGTTTCAAGAAAGATCGAAAAGCCTTAGACAAATATATCGTGATGCTCTCCAAAAATAAACCAGATAACAGTTGGTCTATTCAGGAGCAATTAGCGTATTACATCAATACTTATAACGCGAACACTGTTCGGCTAATTTTAGATAATTACCCGGTAAAAAGTATCAAAAATATCGATGGTGCATGGACTAAAGAATTTGTAAGCATGGGCAATAAGCAAATTTCTTTAGGAGCTATAGAAAACAGCATTTTAAGACGAATGAAAGAACCAAGAATTCATTTTGCTATTAACTGCGCATCTATTTCCTGCCCTCGACTTTTAAATGAAGCGTATACCGCAAGCGCAATCAACGAGCAGTTAGAATACGCAACACGATCTTTTATAAATTCAGATAAGAATAATATTAAAAAAGAATCTGCTCAACTCTCCAGAATATTCGATTGGTATAGCGGTGATTTTACAGTAAAAGGTAATACTCTTGGGGAATACATAAACCAATACAGTAATGTGAAAATGAAAAATTGGAATAATATTTCTTTCAAAGATTATAACTGGAATCTGAATAAGCAGTAAAAATGAACATTAGCATCATTATTCCTGTTTTTAATGAAGAGCAGAATATTGGATTGCTTCTAGATCTTTTATTAGATTCAAGTACACAACCTCAAGGTAAGCCCATGAGGGATTGGTCGGAAATGAATTTCAAATTTCGAAGCAAACCTCGGAGTATTAAACACTTTGGCGGTGCCAATAAAGAATTTGTAGATGAAATTATAGTTGTTGATGGTGGTAGCGACGATCGCACTATTGAAGTTGCTAAACACTACGATAAGGTAAAAATTATTTCTTCTGAAAAAGGGCGGGCAAAACAAATGAATGCCGGAGCCAAAATCGCAACATCTGAAGTTTTATATTTTCTACACGCCGATAGTCACCCACCATTTCATTACGACTATCACATTATTAGCTGTATTAAAAATGGCAATAAAGCGGGTTGCTTTTTAATGAAATTCGATAAAAATCATTGGTGGTTAAAACTGATGGCGCAATTTACCCGACTAAATCATCGCTCCTGTCGTGGTGGCGATCAATCGCTTTTTATTTTAAAGGATCTATTCTTCAAACTCGGTGGCTACAACGAACAGTATATCGTTTACGAGGACAACGAGTTTATTGGAAAACTATACGATGAAGGTGAATTTACTGTCATTAAAAAATGGGTTACGACCTCAGCAAGGTTATACGAAAAACTAGGCGTTTGGCAAACTCAATGGCTTTTTTGTCAAATTTACTGGAAGAAATTTAAGGGCGATTCACCAGATCAGCTTTACAGTTATTACCAGTCTAAAGTCAATTCTTCAAACTGAATTTTTTGTAGTTCAGTTTTACAATTTCTTCGGCTTTTTTATTTTGAGGCGTAAATCGATCGTTTTGTTGTCCGCCGGCACGTGGATGATCATGATGCCACTTCCAGAGAAAACCACCTGCAAACCAATTTTCAGTCCAAAATTCATCGTAAATCACCTGTAAAGCGTTTGCCTGTAGTTCTTCATTTAGGTTTTTTGGAACTTCATCATTACGCCTAACTGTTGATGCTTTCCATGGCTCCTTCGTTGCGAAATTAACATTGCGATATCCATATTCGGTAAATATCACCTGCTTTTTATATTCCGAAGATAATTTCTGAAGCATTTTTTTGTGCGATTTCCAACCTTCGATGAGCTCGTCTTCAGTAGGATTTTCTTCTTCACTTACAGGAAAATAAGCATCTACGCCAATAAAATCGAGTTTATCCCATAGTTCAAATTGGTCAACTTTATCCCAATTTTCAGCATAAGTGATCTTTCCAGAATAAACTTTTCGTACTTCAGCGATCATCCTTTGCCAAAATTCGGGTCTTTTTTCAGTAAAATTATAAAGCTCGGTTCCTATGCAGAATAGTTTAATTTGTTCTTTTTCTGCCAGTTCCGCATATAACAAAATATATTCTAGATAGTTATTTTCAAACTTTTCCCAATTTGCTTCAGAAGACATATTTAAATCGCCCGTAAACTCCCCGTGCCAAATCCAAATTTGAGGTTTCAACATGATTTTTAGTTCATTCTCCTGAAGTAACTTTATACTTTGCTGCACGCCGCCTACTCGTTCTCCCCACCATTGCCGCTCATGATTAAAATGCAACCGAGGACTTTTTAAATCCTGAAGAAAAGCAAACGGCATCAAAGCTACAGTATTAGCATTTACATTTTTAAGCGGAAGAATATGCTCGTTTTTTAAAGAATCTCGAGATGCCACTAAACTTAATCCGTTATATTTTTGTTCGGGATAATCGGGCTGGCAGCTCAGGCAAACCATGCAGCAAAAAAAGAAACAGTACAGAAAATTAATTTTCATAGAATACCTGGTTTGTCTATCTTATCATAATTGGAATGGTACCTGTTTTATTTTGAAAAGCTTGCATCCTTAAAATTAAGATTTTTCTTTTTTTAACTGCTTTTCTTTCTTTCGAAGTTAAGTTAATTCTTTACTTGCGACTAAATTTTAGCAACATCACAAATTTTAGAAACTTTCACTAACACCACAGCTGTAAAAACCATGGAGCATATCGTTATTATTGGTAACGGAATTTCTGGAATTACTACCGCACGACATATTCGTAAAAGATCGAACAAAAAGATCACAATTATTTCTTCGGAAAGTGAACATTTCTTTTCACGTACAGCATTAATGTATGTGTACATGGGCCACATGAAGTGGGATCACCTTAAACCATATGAAGATGGGTTCTGGGAGAAAAACCGAATTAATCTTAAAACGGGTTGGGTTGATCAAATCGATTTTCAGCAAAAAACGCTTCATTTTAAAAATGGAGAGGAGCTGAATTACGATAAACTTGTGTTAGCAACAGGCTCTATCCCAAATAAATTTGGTTGGGAAGGTGAAGATTTAAAAGGTGTACAGGGACTGGTTTCTAAACAGGATTTAGAGTTATTAGAAGAAAACACTAAAACCTGTAAAAAAGCGGTAATTATTGGTGGCGGACTTATAGGTGTGGAACTTGCTGAAATGCTTCGCACTCGAAATATTGAAGTTACATTTTTGGTTCGTGAAAAAGCATTTTGGCACTCGGTTTTGCCATTTGAAGATGCTAAAATGATTGCTGAACATATAAAATCTCATGAAGTTGATTTGCGTGAGGAAACCGAACTCGATAAAATTATTCCCGACGAAAACGGAAAAGTAAAAGCTATTGTTACTAAAACCGGAGAACAAATCGATTGCCAATTGGTGGGTTTATGTGCAGGTGTTCGGCCAAATGTAGATTTTCTAAAAAATACAGATTTGGCAATTCATAAAGGAATTTTAGTCAATCGATATCTGGAAACAAACATTCCCGATGTGTATGCTATTGGCGATTGCGCAGAACAGGAAGAAGCTATTGGTCACCGAAAGCCTGTTGAAGCCGTTTGGTATACCGGTCGAATGATGGGCGAAACTTTAGCACTTAGCTTAACCGGAGAAAAATCAACCTATAATCCCGGAAATTGGTTTAATTCGGCTAAATTTTTTGATATCGAATATCAAACCTACGGTTGGGTTTGGCCAAAACCAAGAGAAAATGAGCAACATTTCCATTGGCAGCACGAAAATGGAACGAAGGCGATCACGATAAGTTTCGATAAAAAAACGAATCTTTTTTTAGGAATAAACACCTTCGGAATCCGAATGCGACATGAAGTTATAGATCGCTGGTTAAACGAAAAACGAGAAATCAGTTACGTCTTAGTGAATTTAAAACTGGCTAATTTTGACCCTGAATTTTATACGAAACATGAGGCCGCAATCTTTTTAAGTTTTAAAAATAATCTCCAAAACGCCTAAACGATGAGCAAGATCGAACATAATATGTCTATTACCGGAGATGCTCCAAAAAGTATTTCCACGATTCAAAAAACAGGAAGTGCTATTGGATTAGTTGGTTTGCTAATTTTGGTGCTCGCCATCGCAAATATTAACTTCCCTAACAAAAATCTATTCCTAAGTCTTTCTTTAGGAATGATAACGCTGGGAACGGTAATTTTCTCGGTTGATGGATATTGGGGAAAACCGGCCGGAATAAAAAATAATGGTGTCTGGTTTAAATCTTTAAGCGGAAAAGGCTTCTGGGCCTGGATTCTTGGGATTAGCCTTACGCTGTTTTACGTGGCTTTATATTGGTTTCCACAATATTTAGGATTGAATAGTGAAGGCAGTAATAGCGGAGTTATCGGTTTATTCGATCCGCTAAGTAAAATTATAAATGGCGGCCCGGCTAGCGAATGGTTTGTCTACGGAACCTTGTACACTCTAGCTATCTGGATTTTTGGATTTAAATTTATTCTGAAATATCGACACAATCGCTACGAGATTATTCGAACCTGTTCGGTGATGTTTTTTCAGCTTGGCTTTGCTTTCTTAATTCCTGAAATTCTCGCTCGACTAAACAAACCTTATTTTGCGCCAACAACAATCTGGCCGCTTAATTACGATCTTTTCGCTGGTTATCGCTTAGAATCGTTTATATCTGGCGGAAATTTAGGCGTTGCAATGCTAATTTTGGGTATTGTTTCCATCTTCGTTATCACTCCTATTCTTACTTACAAATACGGAAAACGCTGGTATTGCAGCTGGGTTTGCGGTTGTGGCGGTCTGGCTGAAACTGCCGGAGATCCTTTCCGACAACTTTCGAATAAATCTCAAAAAGCCTGGAAAATTGAACGTTGGGTAATTCATAGCGTTTTAGTTTTTGTTACTGTAATGACAATTGCGGTAGTCTATTCGTATTTAGGTGAAAATTCCGATCGATTTTGGTTAACTAAAGATGTTTTTCTTTGGGGAAGCGCGGGATTCTTAAGCCTATTTTTTGCACTAATCATGATTTTTAAACGTGATCAAATACAAAAAGATGCGAAGTACGGAGCCATTGGATATTTAGTGGTCATATTATCGATTATCGGTATTAATTATTTTAGCGGAAACTGGAATATCTTTTTCTTCCCTGCCTACAAACTTCGCGAGTGGTATGGTTTCTTGATTGGTGCAGCATTCTCCGGAGTAATTGGCGTTGGCTTTTATCCAATATTTGGTAGCCGGGTTTGGTGCCGTTATGGTTGCCCAATGGCTGCAGTTCTCGGAATGCAACAAAAGCTATTTTCAAAATTCAGAATTACAACCAACGGCGGCCAATGTATAAGCTGTGGGAATTGCTCTACCTATTGCGAAATGGGAATCGATGTAAGGGCTTATGCGCAAAAAGGACAAAATATTGTTCGATCTAGTTGTGTTGGTTGCGGTATTTGTTCTGATGTTTGCCCTCGTGGCGTTCTTAAGTTAGAAAATGGCAGCACCAAAGGAAGAATTAATGAAGAAGAAGTATTGCTAGGTAATGATGTAGATCTAATCGATCTTCTAAATCAAAAATCGTAGTTTTCGACGAATCTTTTACGATTTAAATTCAGAAATAGTTGAAGAAAAAAGCCCTTATAAAAGTTATTATCCCTGCGTATAACGAAGAAGATTCGGTTGCAAAAGTGATTGCTGAAATCCCTAATCTTGTCGATGAAGTTATCGTGGTAAGTAATAACTCGACAGATGATACCGAGAAAAATGCTTCAGCTGCCGGCGCAACAGTTCTTAAGGAAAACAGAAAAGGGTATGGCTATGCTTGTTTAAAAGGCATGGAACATATCGCTAATCAAAATCACAACCCAGACATCATTGTATTTCTGGATGGCGACTATAGCGATTATCCTTCTGAATTAACCAAAATTATTGCCCCTATTCAGCAACAAAACATCGACATGGTGATTGGTGCACGCGTTAAAAAATGGCGAGAAGATGGCTCGATGACGTTTCCTCAGATCTTCGGGAATTGGCTTGCAACTACTTTAATGCGTTTATTTTTTGGTGCAAAATTTACCGATCTTGGTCCTTTTAGAGCTATAAAATACCAAAAGCTACTGCAGCTAAACATGCAGGATAAAACCTACGGCTGGACGGTAGAAATGCAACTTAAAGCCATAAAACAAAATTTTTCGTATATAGAAATACCTGTGCATTACAAAAACAGGATTGGTGTCTCTAAAGTTTCTGGAACGCTAAAAGGCGCTATCTTTGCAGGCGTAAAGATTTTAGGTTGGATATTTAAATATAGTTTTAAATAGATTGGATTTAGCGATTATCATACTATACACGCTGGCTTTGCTGGTTATTTTCTTTTACAGTATTTCAGAACTGCAATTATTACTGAATTACCTAAAGGCGAAAAAAAGTGTGGATACTGCTGAAAAATTCGATCTAAAAAATCCTGCTGAAATACCTGTAATTACGATTCAGCTGCCGCTATACAACGAGATGTATGTCGTAGAACGATTACTGCGGAATATTGCTAAAATCGATTATCCTAAAGACAAACTTGAAATTCAGGTTTTGGATGATTCTACCGACGAATCAATTCTAACAACTACTGAAGTAATTGAAGAGATTCGGAAAAGTGGAATTGACATTCAACACATCAAACGTGAAAACCGAAGCGGATTTAAAGCCGGTGCTTTAAAAGAAGGATTAAAAATCGCCAAAGGTGAGTTTATTGCCATTTTTGATTCGGATTTTATGCCAAACTCAGATTGGCTAAAAAAGACCGTTCCCTATTTTAAAAATCCTGAAATTGGCGTGGTGCAAACGCGTTGGGCGCATCTAAATCGAGATTATTCACTACTGACTAAAATACAGGCTTTTGCCTTAGATTTTCATTTTATTTTGGAACAAACCGGCAGAAATTTTGGTCGGCATTTTATCAATTTTAATGGTACCGCAGGGATTTGGCGCAAAGAGTGCATTCTAGATGCCGGTAATTGGAGTGGCGATACACTTACCGAAGATTTAGATTTAAGTTATCGTGCGCAACTTAAAAAATGGAAATTCAAATATCTGGAAGATGTGGAAACTCCGGCAGAACTTCCCGTGGCTATTAGTGCAGCGCGCTCGCAACAATTTCGTTGGAATAAAGGTGCTGCTGAAAATTTCAAAAAAAATTACCTAAGATTAGTTAAAGATCCTAGTGTTTCTTTTGGAACCAAATTTCATGGTTTTTTCCATTTATTAAATTCCAGCATGTTTTTAATCGTGTTATTGTTGGGTGTTTTAAGCGTCCCGGTATTATATATTAAGAATAACAATCCTGCTTTTAGCTGGTATTTTAATGTACTCGCTGGATTCGGAATTAGCACCATTATCTTCTTTTGCTGTTACTATGTTCCCTACGCCAAAATCCATGGAAAAGGAGCAAAATCTTTCTTCGGTTTTATTGGAATGTTCATCACTTTTTTTGCGGTGGCAATGGGATTTTCGGTGCATAATTCTCTAGCGGTTTTAGAAGGACATTTTGGCAAACGATCTGAATTTATACGAACGCCAAAATTCAACGTGAACAACCTTAAAGATTCCTGGAAAGGCAATAAATACTTATCGAATAAATTTTCAGGAACTATTCTTATCGAAGCTGTGCTTTGCTTCTACTTTGCATTTGCGCTTTATAGTGCTTTTAAACTGAATGACTTCGGAATCATAATTTTTCATCTAATGCTTTTCGGCGGATTTGGTTTTGTGGCTTTTAAGAGTATTTTTTCTAAAGGTTAAATTTTAGTAGTTAGAATTGAGATCGCTTCGCTGTTAGGATAGAGATCATATTTATAGTTGTTTTAAATCCGTACTCCAATTTTTAAACCGCCCCAATCTTCAGGATCACCATATTCAAATTCACGCGTCATTGAGGTTTGGTAATACTCTAAGTAGAAAAAACCAGATTTAATAACTAAACCGTAATAATATTGCCCAGTAAAACGCTCTATTTTGGTAGAGGGAATAGTATAAGGGCTGCTACGACTAAAAACTCCTCCTTGTAATAGAGCATTGTATCCAACAAAATTAGTTATTCCTCTAGCAAATAGATAAACCTGAAATTTACTACTTCTATTGGATGTTCTTAAAGGCGAGTTCACGAGTCCTAGAGTTGCGCTTGCCCCTAGATTTAAATCTGTGAACATCGTCCCCAATCGTGCCTTCGACTCACCATATAAGGAAAAATAATTACTTAAATCTAGAAGCAACGTTTCGAAGCCTAGATTATAATTTAGTATTACATCATCTTCGATTTGATTATCCCATCCTCTAGGCTTCCAATTCCCGGTAGCCTCATGAATCCAAGTTTGCCCGGCTCCGCCCAAAGATGATGGCCCAATAATACCCAGCCAAAAAGAAGATTTCATCCTGAATCCCTTATCAAGGTGATCACTAACGCTCATCATTTTTAAAGTTAATGCTGAAGCGTAAGGCCGATCAGTATATCTGATATCCACGTCGCTTATGACATCTGGCGTAAATGCAGAATGCTCTATAGCAAGTCCATATTTAAAATCGGCACCTTTACTTTTGAAAAAAAGAAAGTTTATTGGGTTTTTTCTGAAAACTGGATGAAATAATTCGAAATTCAAACCCTGAGTGTAATCATCATCCGAGTACATAAAGAAATCATTATCATAATTGAGTCTGAAATAACGATCTCCTTCAAAATCGTGAACTATATTAGTTGAGTTAATTTCTTGTCCATAACTAAATAGTGAGAAGCTTGTGAAAAATAAATTTATTAAAGTAATAAAGCTGAAATTGCAAGATTTTTTTTTCAAGATTTTGAGAACAAAAGAGTTATACTTCGGAAAAGATAAAAATAAAATTATTTTTCTTTTATCCTCTAGAATACCATAAATAGGTTTGATATAAATCTTTATTTCTGTTCATTCGGTCGATTATTTGTCTAATATTTATGTTTACTTTCGAAAAGTATATGATTAAATCGCATTAAGCTTGCTTCAATTTCTGAAATTCTATAAAATTCCGCTGCTTTTGTTTTTTTCGACAATTGCTTTGTATTGGAGTTTTGCTTACGATTTAGATCGATCTGACTTTCCGAAATTATTTACGCTTTACGTTGCACTTTTCTTTCTCAGTTTTAAACTGATTCAGCTTTTAAAAACACGATTTTGGCTTTTAGCGGGCGCAGCTTTAACCTTTAGAGTGATCTTTATATTCGCATTGCCTACTCTCTCACAAGATTTCTATCGCTTTATCTGGGATGGGCGAATTTTAGCTAATGGCATTAATCCATATTTGTCGACTCCAGATCTGTTGATGGAAAATGCGCATTTTGGAAGTATTTCTCAGGCAAAGGAACTCGTAAGTGGAATGGGATCGTTGAGCGCTTCAAATTTCACGAATTATCCGCCGGTAAATCAATTCATATTTGCCATTTCAGGATGGCTTTCAGAACAAAACATTTTTTCTTCCGTAGTAATTTTTAGGCTGTTTATTTTGTTAGCGGACTTCGGAATTTTGTTGTACGGAAGAAAACTATTGAAATCGCTGAACTTACCGGAACATCAGATTTTCTGGTTTATTTTGAATCCTTTTGTAATTATTGAATGCTTCGGAAATCTACATTTTGAAAGCGTTATGGGATTTTTTATCATTCTTACTTTCTATCTATTGCAAAAGCAAAAATGGATATTTGCAGCCTTTGTTTTAGGGATTTCGGTTTCGGTAAAATTACTTCCGTTAATGTTCTTACCGCTTTTCCTGAAGTTTTTCAGCAGTAAAAAAAATCCTTCAGAAATTATCCAAAATCGAGGTTTGACAGCTCCAATTTCAATAATTATAGCTGATCTGAAATCAGTAAACTGGACAAAACTCCTTGGCTTTTATGCTGTTGTATTGCTAACGGTCATTTTGAGCTTTCTTCCATTCTATAATTCGGCTTTTTTGAGCAACTTTTCTGAAAGCGTCGGACTTTGGTTTCAGAAATTCGAATTTAATGCTAGTATTTATTATATCATTCGGTGGATTGGATTTCAGGTGAAAGGTTATAATATTATTGCTGATGCCGGAAAGATACTTCCTATGATCACTTTACTGATTATTCTAGGTCTTAGCGTATTCAGCAAAAACAAGAGCTTAAAATCGCTAATTTTGAGTTTCCTTTTTACGATTTGCGCTTATTTTTTGCTTTCGACAACCGTGCATCCCTGGTATATTGTAACTCCGCTGTTGCTTTCAGTTTTTACCAAATATCGATTTCCGATTGTTTGGTCGTTTATGGCAATACTGAGTTATAGCGCCTACGCAAATCCAACATTTCAGGAAAATTTATGGCTAGTGGCTATCGAATATTTGGTAGTTATCGGATTCCTTTTAGCTGAAATTTACTTTCCGAAGCAATTACGATTTAGCCTTCTTTCTTGATTTTCGAATTAAAAATAGATTCCGAATATACACTACTGCTCCAAAAAAGTGAGCCGATAATAACACAGGGTCGGTTCTAAAACATGCATAAGTGAAAATGATGGCAGAGCCGGTTAAACTCATCACCCAAAATCCCCAAGGTAGGCTACTTTCATCGTGCCTTTCAGAATAAATCCACTGATAAACAAACCTACCGGTATAAACCATTTGCCCTACAGTTCCTAAAATCACTAACCAAATTGCAATATTATCTCCTGTAAAAAGCCTTGACCAATCTAAATCACTAAAGAAAACAAGATAAGCCGCAATAAGAATTGGTGATAGAATTACAGCAATTTTGAAAAAAATATTTGAGGTTTTCCATTGACCTTGCAATTGCAAATTCCGAAAATAAATGTAGTAGATAAGTGCCTGACCGATCATTATCGATAAATCCTTACGTAGGTAACCGTAAACGAAAAAGAGAATTGCTCCTAATAAACTAAGTTGCCAGAAAAGTGTTGGGGTCTGAACTTTATTCTTTTTCTCTGATAAGAACCATTGATTTACTAATCGAGCAGAAAAACATAATTGCGCCAAAAAACCAATCCCGTACACTATCCACATATTCATACACCAGAAAATTAAAAAAGCTGTCCAAAATACGCCAAATTTGACTAGAGGACAGCTTTACTGCATTGTAAATCTTTGTTAATACTTTTAGACTGTAAAGTTAAACAAAACTACATATCTAATAGATAAGCAAATATTAGTGGCGCCACGATTGTTGCATCACTTTCAATAATATGTTTAGGAGTATCGATATCTAATTTACCCCAGGTAATTTTCTCGTTTGGAACAGCTCCTGAATATGATCCATAACTTGTAGTTGAATCTGAAATTTGACAGAAATAGCTCCAAAATGGGGTGTCGGTTCTTTCTAAATCCTGATAGAGCATTGGCACTACACAAATTGGGAAATCTCCTGCAATACCTCCACCAATTTGGAAGAAACCTATTCCGGTATTCGCATTTTCAGTATACCAATCTGCAAGGAATGTCATATACTCAATTCCAGATTTCATAGTGCTTGCTTTCAATTCTCCTTTAATTACGTAAGAAGCGAAAATATTACCCAATGTACTATCTTCCCACCCAGGAACGATAATCGGTAAGTTCTTTTCTGCCGCAGCGTACATCCAAGAATCCTTTAGATCTATCTCGTAATATTCTTCTAAAACTCCGGAAAGTAATAGTTTATACAAATATTCGTGTGGAAGATAGCGTTCTCCTTTATCGTCTGCATCTTTCCAGATTTTGAAAATATGCTCCTGAATTCTTCTAAAAGCTTCTTCTTCGGGAATACAGGTATCGGTAACTCGGTTTAAACCACCTTCTAAAAGTTCCCACTCTTCTTTTGGCGTAAGATCTCGATAATTCGGCACACGCTTATAATGCGAGTGCGCTACAAGATTCATCACATCTTCTTCTAAATTTGCACCGGTACAAGAAACGATTTGAACCTTATCCTGCCGAATCATTTCAGCGAAAATTTTACCTAATTCTGCCGTACTCATCGCACCGGCAAGAGAAACAAGCATTTTATTGCCTTTTTCTAGTTGTTTCTCGTAATCTTTAGCCGCATCGACAAGCGCTGCTGCATTAAAATGTAAATAATATTTTTCTATAAATTGCGAAATCGCTCCTTTATTCATCTTCGTCTTCGTCGTTAGAATCTTGATATTTAAATTTGTAGCTAAGCATTTTATAATAGAGTTTCGCTGCTAAAAAGTCTGAAGATTTTTCGTTCTTATTTGGGCAAAGCTCTACAATATCAAAACCGACTACGTTTTTCTTTTTGAACATTAGTTTTAAAAACTCTAGAGTCTCATACCAAAATAGCCCACCTGGCTCTGGTGTTCCCGTAGATGGTAAAATTGAAGGATCAAATGCATCCAAATCTATAGTTATAAAAACATTTGGCGTCATTTGTCCAATAGCATCGTCCATCCAGTCCTCGTGCAAATCGTGACCAAAATACACTTGATTCTCGTCCATATGATCAGTTTCTGAAATATCCATAGAACGAATACCCACCTGCACTAGGTTTGTATTTTTACTTGCTTCGTGCATTGCACAAGCATGATTGTTTTTAGAACCTTCATATTCTGCTCTAAGATCGGCATGAGCATCTAGCTGCACTACAGTTAAATCTGCAAAGCTTTCATTAAATGCTTTAATGCTACCAATAGAAATACTGTGTTCACCTCCAAAAAGGGTTACAAATTTATCCTGAGCGATATAGTTTTTAGTGGTTTTATAAACCGCTTCTACCATTTTCTCTGGTGAAGCATCTTCACTTACCGCAGGTGCTAAATAAATTCCTTTTTTGTAAACCTCAGATCTTGTTTCTATATCATAAAGCTCCATGTTTTCTGAAGCTTCTAAAAATGCATCTGGTCCTTTGTCTGCGCCTTTTTGCCAGGTACTTGTCCCATCATAAGGAACAGGAATTAATACCACTTTAGCCTCATCGATTCGGGCATATTTATCGGGTATCCCGGCATAATTCTTTTTACTCATTTTAATCTAATTGGTTTAATAAGAAATAGTTGAAATATTTAAAGATAAATATTTTAATCATTATAATTACTGGTATCCTAAAATATCCAGCATATCTTCTGCTTTTTGTTGTTCTTTGAATATTTTAGTAGTGATTTTACCATTTTCATCTTTATCTATCAGCAAATGTTTGGGTTGCGGAATTAGACAATGCTGCAATCCGCCAAATCCTCCAATAGTTTGTTGATACGCTCCGGTATTAAAGAATCCAATATATAAAGGCTTCTCCTTTTTAAACTTCGGAAGATAAATAGCGTTGGTATGCTGCTCACTATTGTAATAATCATCACTATCACAGGTTAATCCACCTAGCAGCACGCGCTCGTATTCATCATTCCAGCGATTAATTGCCAGCATCACGAATTTTTTACTAATTGCCCAGGTATCTGGTAAAGTAGTTATGAAAGATGAATTTATCATATTCCACTTTTCACGATCATTTTGTTGCTTTTGGTACAAAATCTCATAGATAGCACCACCGCTTTCACCTACTGTGAAACTTCCAAATTCGGTAAAAATATTTGGAACATCAACACCTGCTTCTTCACAAGATTGCTTGATCTGGTTGATAATTTCTTCAACCATATATTGATAGTCATATTCAAAATGAAGTGAATTTTTGATAGGGAATCCTCCACCAATATTCAAACTATCTAAAGTTGGACAAATACGCTTAAGATTAATATACACCTTAAGACATTTGTTGAGTTCGTTCCAATAATATGCCGTATCACGAATACCAGTATTGATAAAAAAGTGAAGCATTTTTAGGTTCACCTTATCGTTATCTTTTATAGACTGATTATAAAACGGAACAATATTCTTGTAACCTATTCCTAATCTTGAAGTATAAAATTCGAATTTTGGTTCTTCTTCTGAAGCAATTCTAATTCCTACCTCAAAATCTTCGTTAATACGATCTTCAAGTAGACTTAATTCTTCATAATTATCAATAATCGGGATACAGTTTTTGTGTCCGTTATTAATTAATCTACCAATATTCGCCACATATTGATCGCGTTTAAAGCCATTACAAATTACGTAAGCATCGTCTTTAAGTTTTCCAGAAGCCTTCAATTTTTCAACAATATTAATATCGAAAGCAGATGATGTTTCAATATGAATATCATTCTTTAGCGCTTCGTTCATCACATATTCAAAATGTGAACTTTTTGTGCAATAGCAATAATTATAAGAACCCTTATAATCCAGATTTTGCATGGCGGTCTTAAACCAGCCTTTAGCGCGATTTATATTGTCTGAAATTTTTGGTAGATATGTGAATTTTAATGGCGCTCCGTATTGCTTTACAAGCTCCATTAAATCTATATCATGAAATTGAAGTTCACTACCTTCTAATTTAAATTCTTCTTGAGGAAAATAGTAAGTTTGATCGATTAAATCCCTGTATTTGGTATTCAATGTATATAAATAAGTGGTTAAAAAATAAAAATTAGGTATTAATTCATCAGTCTGAAAATTCAGATTGATAAAATATTGTTAAGAATATTATCAATATAAAAATTACAAGGTCTAGAAGTTGGGCTAAACCTAAGCTCCACCTGAACTGGAGGGAATCTGAAAAGAAAAATGTTTTTCAATTTAAAAACACTAAAAGAAAATTTCTATAATTAGAGATCAATTATAACTGTGTTTGGTAAAATATCCATTTATCCCAGTTTTAATTTCTGGGATAAATGTAAATAAAAAATTGATTGATTATTCAAAAAAATGAACTACAAATTACCAAGATTAATTATCTCTTGCTTGGTAAGTGTTCTAAAGCGACCTCTCGGCAAGTCTTTCTTAGTTAAACCGCCAAAAACAACGCGATCTAAATTTACAATCTCGTATCCTAAACTCTTAAACATTTTCTGAATGATATGTGGTCTGGTACTGGTAAGCTCTAAACCTACTTCAGATTTTGGGCGATCTTTTACATAACTAACATCAGTAACATTTACCTTTTTACCTTCGATAAAAACGCCTTCTCTTATTTTCTCTAAATCTTCCTGTGATAATGCATGGTTGATTTTTATGTGATAAATCTGGCGAATACCATTTTTAGGATTAGCAAGTTTTTTAGCCAAAGAACCATCGTTAGTAAATACTAATAACCCGGTAGTTTGAGTATCTAATTTCCCAACGGGATCTAGTTTAGATTTAGAAGCTTTAGCCATTATATCCATTACTGTTAAGCCTCCTTTATGAACACTTCCGGTAACGAAAACTCCTTTAGATTTATTCAGAACAAAATATTCTGGTTTATCTGGAGATATGCTACGACCATCAAACTTAACATCATCTGTTAGTTTTACTTTGTAACCCATTTCAGTTACTATTGCTCCGTTAACAGAAACATTTCCTGAAGAAATATAAATATCGGCATCCCTTCTAGAGCAAATACCTGCATTAGCGATATACTTATTTAAGCGCATCCCATCCTCCTGCTTTTCTATAGCAGTCACTTTTTTAGGTTTTATAGGCGCGTTACCGCGAGCATAAGATTTTTTGCGACCACCGCCACCTTGTCTTCCACTAAACTTATTTCCTGAAGAATTATCATTCCTGCTCATATCGCTAATTTTTTGCAAAGATACTGGTTACCTTCGATGTTAAAAAATGATTATTGAAAGATTTTGAATTTTCTTTAATCCAACTACTTCAAATAAAGAAAGTTGAAAGCTTATTTTACATATTTCAGTATAATAAAGCGCTATTTCCTTTAAAAAACTCGGTTTAGAAGTGTATCTGGATCGATAAGTAAAATACTAAAAACTCCTAAAACAATTATAAATTTCAGAATATTATGAAGCAATAAATATTGCCATCTCGCTTTGCTGAAATATAGAATAAGCATAAACAGAATAAGCAATAAGAAGCTTGCCCAAAAGTATATATCCATATATCCAAGATTAAACTTTTGCGTAAGTAAAAGTGTTGGAATTATAGAAAATAGGAATAAAATCCCTAAAAATAGTTTGCTCCACTTCTCCCCGTAAACCACTGGTATCGTGTTGTAATTTAAGGCCAAATCTCCTCTAATATTTTCCAGATCCTTTACCAGTTCTCGCATAGCGATCATTAGAAATAGAAAAGCGGCATGGATAAAAATTACAGCTTCTGTATTGCCATAATACACAAACACGGCAAAGAAGGGAATAATGGCCATTATTGATGCTACCAGATTTCCTACAAACAAGATCTTTTTGAGTCGGTGTGAATAAAACCAAATTGCGAAAATATACAGCGAAAAAAAGACCACCGTCTTAAACGAAACATAGCTGGCAAAAAATACGGCAAACATATTCAGAATAAAATATACCGAAAGCTTTGTTCGCTGCCCTACAATCCTATCGAGCATCGTTTTTTTGGGACGATTAATTAAGTCTTTCTCGCTATCGTAAAAGTTATTAATAATATATCCTGAAGCAATTACCGTAGCTGTGCTTAGGATCATAAAAAATAAATTATCGTCAAAAAAAACTTCTCGTAGCGGAAGTTCTGGAGCAAGAATAAATGCTGAAGCCAGGTACTGTGCGATAACGATCATAAGAATATTATAACCGCGAACCACAGAAAACAGGCTAAGCATTTTAAGCAAAAAGCGCTTATTCATCAGCGAAGCCATACGCTATAGATTTATTTAGTAAGTTTAGAAGTTATAAACAACTTCCAGATTGTAGTCTTTTAGTGATTCTTTTGCTTTTTCTAAATCTTCGGTAAATCCTAAGATATATCCACCACCACCAGAGCCGCAAAGCTTTAGGTAATAATCGTTAGTTTCTATACCATGTTTCCAAAGTTTATGAAATTGAGGAGGAATCATTGGTTTAAAGTTATCTAGCACTACATGAGAAAGATGCTTTACATTTTTGAAAAGCGACTTAACGTCTCCTTTTAGAAAATCATCAACACAAGCATCTGTATGCTTTACAAACTGGTTTTTTAGCATTTTCCTAAAAGGCTCTTGCTTCATATTCTCCATAAAGATACTCACCATTGGTGCAGTCTCTCCGGTAGAACCACTATCCAAAAGAAAAACAGCTCCTGTGCCATTCTCCGTTTGAGAAGGAATGCCAGCAGGTTCGATATTATCTTTAGAATTGATTAGAATCGGAATACTTAAGTAGCTATTTAAAGGATCTAATCCTGAAGATTCACCATGAAAAAAAGATTCCATTTTGCCGAAAATCTTTTTCAGTTTTAATAATTTATCACGAGTAAGATTCTCTAAAACAGTAATCTTATCTGTAGCATACTTATCGTAGATTGCAGCTACTAAAGCACCACTACTTCCTACCCCATAGCCTTGTGGAATACTAGAATCGAAATACATACCTTTTTCAATATCCGCTTCTAAACTAGCAATGTCAAAATTTACAAGGTCTGGATTTTCATTTTGAAGCGTATTTAAATATGCTGCAAACCGAACTAAATGTTCGTTAGATTCTTTAGATTTTGCCGTTGGCTCTTCAGAAACCTTTAAAGCGCCATTATAAAAATTGTAAGGAATGGATAACCCTTTAGAATCTTTGATGATTCCGTACTCTCCGAACAATAAAATTTTAGAATAAAATAAAGGTCCCTTCATAAAGTTAGGCTTTTAACCACTAAAATTGGATTTTGAATCTCAGCAGCTTATATAAATTTACAACATTTTTGATCCTTCTCCAACCTCATCGCAAATATAGTGTCCATTTTCACAATAGACAACTAACTCGTTCTTAACAAATTCCAAAATTTCTTTTTTATATTCTGCAGGATATAGCATATGTACATTCGCGCCAGCATCTAAGGTAAAACAAACCGGAATTCCGCTTTCTTCTCGCTTCTCCCAAATTTTATGAATAAGCGCTAAAGTATTTGGCTTCATCAATAAAAAATAAGGATCGCTACTCATCA
The DNA here is from genome assembly GCF_030409505.1 of Zunongwangia endophytica. Taxonomy (NCBI): domain Bacteria; kingdom Pseudomonadati; phylum Bacteroidota; class Flavobacteriia; order Flavobacteriales; family Flavobacteriaceae; genus Zunongwangia; species Zunongwangia endophytica. The sequence goes on from NZ_JAUFPZ010000002.1 coordinate 2,601,306, forward strand.
TCATACTGTGAAGACTTAGTGCTTCACTTTCTACAATTTTTATAAAGCTCTGGATATCTCCTTTTTCAAAAGCCGGAATTAGTTCTGATAAATGATCGTTTGCCTGCTTAAATCTTGCCTCTGCAAAAGGATGCCCATGCATCAAATCGTGTCCTACAGTACTGCTTACCTGCTTAATTCCCTTATCAACCAATAACACCGTATCCTGATAATCTTTAAAAACAGCATCCGTTTTTAGGGGATACTCAATCCCGTAATAGTCACTACTCAATAAAATATCTTTATGCTCGCCCCAAACAACCATACTGCCTTTTACACTTCTACCTGCACTACCACTTCCTAGTCTTGCTAAAAAAGAAGCTTTTTTATAGAAAAAATCTTCAGACATTTCTGGAAAAAGTGATTTCTCTAAACTCATCACACAAAGTGCCAACGCACTCATTCCACTTGCAGAAGAAGCTATACCGCTGCTGTGCGGAAAAGAATTTTCTGATACAACTTCGAAACTAAATTGTTTTAAATAAGCACAGTAAGGCAAAATTCGCTTAAAAAAAGATGCAATTTTAGGTTTGAAGCTTTCTTTCTTAACACCTTCAAAGACTACTTCAAAATTAATTTCTTCGGAATTTTGATGATCCTCAGAAACTTTAACATAGTTTAATTTTGTTGTCGTCTTGCAGTTTTTAAGTGTAAAACTCAAAGAAGGATTAGCCGGAATTTGATTTTCCTTTTTGCCCCAATATTTAACTAAAGCTATATTACTTGGTGCTTCCCAGCTTACGGATCCATTTTCTACAGCCGTGTTAATGTTTGCTGCGACAAATTCCTTATCAGGCATTTTTAAAGATTTTTAGCAAATATATACTTTTAAAATTTTCTTAGTGGATCACCCATAATTCATTTTTTTTGTTATTTTTAAATACAAAACCGAACCTAACTAATGAATGCTAAACTGCTTATACGCAGTGCTACAGCAACCGCCGTTTGTCTGGTATTTGGCTTTTTGGGCATTATCGCACTTCAAGACGGATTAGACACCTGGTATGCTGCACTGCATAAACCATGGTTTGCAGCCCCGGAATCTATTTTTGGACCGGTGTGGACAATTATGTATTTACTTATAGGAGTTTCTGCAGGTTTAGTATGGAGTAAAGGATTTTATCATAAATGGGTAAAAACAGCGCTTTATCATTTTGGATTTATTTTGCTGCTTAATACATTTTGGTTCTTATTTTTCTTTGGATTGCGCGAACCATTAATGGCTTTGCTTGCCATTATCGCCGTGTTTATAGTAGTTCTTATAACTATAAAATGGTTTAAAATCGTCAATGCATGGTCGGCTTATTTACTTATTCCTTATGCAGTTTGGGTACTTTATTTACTCGCTTTTACTTTCGAGTTTTGGCGTATTAACTAACCTTCAGCAATAGCTTTTGCAGCCATATAACCACCTGTCCATGCATTCTGAAAATTAAATCCACCCGTAATTGCATCGATATTAAGCACTTCTCCTACTAAATATAAACTCGGGTGTTTTTTACTTCGGAAGGTTTTAAAATCGATTTCTTTTAAATCTACACCTCCCGCAGTTACAAACTCTTCTTTAAAAGTACTTTTACCGTTTACCTGAAATTCAGCATTAGTTAATTGTATCGCTAATGATTCTAATTGCTTTTTTGAAATATTTGCCCAAACTTCTTCTTCTGGAATTTCTGAAGCACTACATATTTTTATCCAAAGTCGCTTTGGAAGTTCAAATTGGGGATATTTGAACACTTTTTGTTTTCCTGAGTTATTCTTGATTTTCATCAAATCTTCCATTATAGAATCTGAATTGAATCCAGGCACCCAGTTTACGAGTATGGGAAACTGATAATCACATTCGTTCAATTCTCTTGCTCCCCAAGCGGACAGTTTTAGAATCCCAGGACCACTTAATCCCCAATGGGTAATTAAAAGCGGACCTTCACTTTCTAATCCAGAATTTGGAATTTTCACTTCAGCAAAATTAGCAATACCGGCAAGACCTTCTATCCTAGAATCTTTGATATTGAATGTAAATAAAGAAGGCACAGCATTAATTAGATGATGCCCTAAATTTTCAAGAATATTCCACATTTTAGGATTACTCCCTGTTGCTATAACTAACTTCTCGCAAGTAAAATTCGTCTTAGTGGTTTTTACACCCCAGGCATTATCTACTTTTTCAATAGCATTTACCGGATATCCTGTAAGGATGTCAATATTTAAACGCTTAGTTTCGCTAAGAAAACAATCTATAATAGTTTCAGAAGTATTACTTACCGGAAACATTCTCCCGTCGTCTTCAGTCTTTAGTTCTACGTTGCGATCGGCAAACCAGCCGATGGTGTCACCTGTCATAAAACTATGGAAAGGCCCGAGTAATTCTTTTTGTCCTCTTGGGTAATTTTGAGTTAACTCTTTCGGCATAAATTCAGCATGAGTCACATTACATCTTCCGCCCCCTGAAATTTTCACTTTAGACAAGACATTTTTTCCTCGTTCTAAAATGGCAATTTTTAATTCAGGATTAAAATCTGCAATATTAATCGCAGTAAAAAAACCTGCGGCTCCACCGCCCACTATCAAAACATCGTAATGCGTCATTTATTTCTATTAGAATTATTTATGCCAAATCTAGAATTATATTCGATCTGGAAAGTCTGAAAAGATTCCATCTACACCAAGATTCTTCATCTTCTTGATTTTTTCGGTTTTATTTACCGTCCATACATTCACTTTTATGTTGTTACGGTGGCAATCTCCAATATAATCTCTGGTTACTAACTTATAATATGGATGGATAGCAGCTGCTTTTAGATGTCTTGCCTGTAAAAACGCAATACTCATATCATCCTCTGTCAAAACAGCTAAAGGAATTTCTGTATTCTCGCTACGCAAACTCATTAACTCGTTAAAATTAAAGCTTGAAATCAATATTCGTGATTTTGGATGCTTTTCCAGTAAATTTAATACTGGTAACGCCGTCCCTTCTCCTTTCAACTCGATATTCAGAATCACTTTGTCCTGAACTACATCTAGCACTTCTTCTAAAGTAGGAATTTGATATCCCTCTGTAGTTCTACAAGATTTCAATTCTTTAAGCGATTTTTCACCTACAAATCCTGTACAAGTAGTTGTGCTATCTAATTCTTCATCATGAATTACAACAAGCTCTCCGGTTTTGCAAAGATGTACATCGATCTCGATCATATCGACCTTCAGCGTCATTGCCTTTTTTATACTTTCGATCGTATTTTCGGCCACGTGACCTTTGGCACCTCGATGCCCAATTTTTAAAGGAGTTGTCATTAATAAGGTTGTTAGTTAGTTTATTTCAAATAGTTTTTAGTCCAAAAAGTTATATTCAACAGCCCTTTAGAAAGGCTTAGGACAACTTAACATTTTTTTTGCGTCCAGCATGCTTAAATTGACTCGATTTCAAACTACTAAAATGCAAATTTTATGGATCAACCAAAAACCTTTCCGCAACAAGATCAAAAACAACCGGGAAACCAGCATCAAATGCATCCCCAACCAATGATCATTAGAGACTCTTACAAGGGTAGTGAAAAGCTGAAGGGAAAAAACGCGTTAATTACAGGAGGAGATAGTGGGATAGGACAAAGTGTAGCTTTACATTTTGCTAGAGAAGGCGCAAACGTTGCCATTATATATCTAAGCGAAGATGAAGATGCTTTAGAGACTAAAAAGCTAATAGAAGGCGAAGGACAGCGGTGTCTTTTAATTGAAGGAGATATTAAGAATGCCGAATTTTGTGAAAAATCGATTAAACTTACGATTGACGAATTGGGAAGTTTAGACATCCTAATTAATAATGCTGCTGTGCAATTTCCAAAAGATGATATACAAAATATAAGTATAGATCAAATTAAGGAAACTTTCGAAACCAACATTTATCCATATTTTTATATTATCAAGGAAGCATTAAACTATTTAAAAGAAAATGCTACCATTGTAAATACAACTTCGGTAACATCCTACAGGGGAAGTTCGCATTTACTGGATTATGCCAGTAGTAAAGGTGCAATTACAAGTTTTACCAGAAGTTTATCTACGATGCTAGTTTCAAAAGGAATACGTGTAAATGCTGTAGCGCCGGGACCAATTTGGACACCCTTAATACCTGCTACTTTTGATGATGTTAAAGAATTTGGTCAAAAAGTACCAATGGGAAGAGCAGGGCAGCCGGGAGAAGTAGCTCCTGCATATGTTTTTCTAGCAAGTGAAGACAGTAGTTATATTACAGGACAAACCATTCATGTAAATGGTGGCGAATTAATTGGAGGATAAAATTTAAAAAAAAGAATAATATGGAGAAATGGTTTGAAGCATCAGAAACAAGTTTAGCTGCAATAACTCTTAGCGCAATAGGAATATTTATTTTAGTAATTCTATATACAAGAATTGCAGGAAAACGAAGTTTTTCTAAGATGTCCAGTTTTGATTTTGCGATGACGATCGCGAGTGGGAGTATCTTAGCTTCAACCATTGTATTAAAAAATGTGAGTTTAATTCAGGGTGCAGTGGCTCTTTTAGTAGTTTATATTCTACAAATTGGCACTGCATTTTTAAGAAGATATCCGGCTTTTCAGAAAATGACTGATAATGATCCTATTCTGCTAATGAAAGACGGAGAAATTTATTACGATAATTTAAAAAAAGCCAGAGTAACCGAATCAGATTTACGCGGAAAACTAAGAGAGGCAAATGTTATCCAACTTTCTGAAGTAAGAGCCGTAATTTTTGAAACCACCGGTGATGTTTCTGTATTGCATTCCGCAGATAAAGAATTAGAAGACTGGCTAATAAAAGATGTGAAACTAAAATAGTAATTTTCGCCTATAATTTTTACTTCGGAAAAAGATGTACCAGCCTAAAAAATACATAAAGGATGATCCTGAATTTATCTTTCAATTTATACAAAATCATCCTTTTGCAACTATGGTGAGCAATTCGCATCCCCTTGTTGCCACTCATATTCCGGTTTTAGTTGAAGGAACAGCGGAAGATTTTAGATTATATGCTCATATTGCTAATCACAACGAGCAATTAGAATCTCTAGAAAACGATGCTGAAGTTTTATTTATTTTTCAGGGTTCGCATGCGTATGTAAGTTCATCTTGGTATGCTGAAAAAGATATCAGCACTTGGAATTATTCGGCTGTTCATATCAACGCTAAGATCAAAATACAAACTTCTAAAGAGTTAGAAAACTCATTAGAAAAGCTGGTGAAAACATTCGAAAATCAACAAAAATCGCCTTTATTTTATAATGATATTCCTAAACAAATGCTTCAGGATCATTTGCCATTAATTACCGGATTTTGGGCAATACCATTCAAAATTAAGGGAATCGCAAAGTTACATCAAAGCTATTCTAAAGAAGACATAATTTCTTCCGTAGAACATTTAGAAAAAGGAACGCTTACCGATAAGCAACTTGCCAAGGATCTCAAAGAAGAGAACGGATTGCCTTAATTGCATTTCAGAAAAGAAACAAAGCAGACGCTTACATTTCAGAAATATTTTCATTAATCGTTCTTCTTCCGATATCTCATATTCAGCATTTCTATAGATAAAGAAAAGAAAACTGAAAAATAGATATAGCCTTTTGGAACATGATAATGCACAGCTTCTATAATTAGCATGACGCCAATTAAAATTAGAAAGCTTAAAGCTAATATTTGAATTGTTGGATGTTTATTTACAAAATCACTTATCGCTTTGGCAAAGATCATCATTACCAAAATAGAAATGATTACTGCTATGATCATTAAAACAATCTCTGTGGTTAAACCGATAGCGGTTAAAATAGAATCGAAAGAAAATATGATATCTAACATCACAATTTGACCTATAGCTAAACCAAAAGATTTTGCACTAACATTTCTCTCAGTTTCGTGTTGGCCTTCCACCTTATGGTGAATCTCTAAAGTGCTTTTTACCAAAAGAAAGATTCCCCCCGCTAACAAAATAATATCTCTCCAACTAAGCTCAAAATCACCAAAGGTTAATACCGGTTTCGTTAGGCCTATTATCCAGGTAATACCTAATAAAAGCAAAACTCTTGTGATCATCGCTAATGCTAAACCACCTATTCTCGCTTTTTTTTGCTGATGCTCTGGCAACTTCCCAGCAACTAAAGAAATAAAGATAATGTTATCGACCCCAAGAACAATCTCCATAAATGTTAGGGTAAGCAAGGCAACCCAAGTATCTGCCTGAAGAAAAATTTCCATAAATAAGCTATTGGTTAAACTGATGAAAATTAGCTATTAAAAAACTAAAAATAGATAAGAAAAAATTAAAAAAACAGCACTTCTACTATTTTGTAAAAGACCATTTAAAATTGAAAACAAAAAACCCGAAGATTAAATCTTCGGGTTTTTCTTATAAATTCTAGCGTTATTAATGCCGATATAACTGCTCTATAATTTTAAACTTATCGATCCCCGGCAGCAACTGCCAAATATCCTATTCCTTGCAGAACGTCTTCTTTTTCTTCTGAATTTTTGATCATCAAAGTTTTATTACTAACATCATATTTTTGATCGAAAATTAAAAAAGCCTTTTCTAAAAGCGCTCCAATGTAAAATTTTGACGGTCTATGAAGAATAGCCGAATTTACATTTATGCCGCTCTTATTGATATAAATTAATCGCTTAGAAAATGGCATCCAATTAGAGGTTACTTTAATTTCTAAATCTGATTCTTTTAATTGCCTTAAAAAAGCTGTCACAACATCATCATTGTAATGCTGATTTAAAAAACCATTCAAATGCTCATGGAAATAACTACTAAGTAAGATCTGATTGGAGCGTGATACAATGTTATATATCTTAAGGTGCGCTCCTTGGTAAATTAGTTTCATGGTAAAGTTGAGTTAGTTTAGCACTTTCAAAATTAAACAGTTACCTTGAAATACTTGAATCTTTAACATTAAAATTTCATCACCAAATTGATAATTATAGATTTCCTATAAAAGCCCATTTTCATAGTCACATTCCAAAAAAAGGCAATCCTTTTTTATATAAATTGAAATTTAATTCATCATGATTATGAGCTTTTCAGGTAAAAATGCATCAATTGTGCTGAAGCCGTAAAACTTTTTCAGCCAAATTTAAATAGAGTTTTTAATAGCAATCCATTTTTAATTGTCCTTTTTTCTGATAAAAACTTAGAGGTTTATTATTGTAGTTTTTGCAAATTTCAGTGAGGCTTTTTACGATTTCTTTTTGCATCAAAATAGAACCACAAATCATAATTACAGATCCATCCTGAAGACTTTTTGCAATTTTTTCAGCATCTCTAGCGACTAAATGTTGCACATAAACTTTCTCTTTAGAAATTCTGGAATACGCTGGTAAAAATTCAGTTAAACGCCCGTTATTCAGAAAAGAATCTATTCTATTTTTATATACATTAAAGCTTGCCTCATTGCGCCCTCCCCAATACAAAGTGATCGTTTGCTTCTTCGCATTTTCTTGCATCATGCCAATAAACGGTGCTATGCCAGTACCCGTAGCAATCATTATGGTATTTTTTGAGAGATTAAAATGAAAATCGGGATTCTTGACTTTTACAGCATCAATTTCGCTGCCTTCTTTTGCGTCATTCAAAAAGTTAGAGCATAATCCAAACTCATGTTTCTTAATACTCAACAAAATATTATACTCTTGATCTTTCCCAATAGAATACAATCTTTCGTGATCATTTTTTGTAGGATAAATTGCCAATAGATCACCTGATTTTATCTTTTGCTTTTTTATCGGAGCTAAGCCTACAACGAAAGTATCATCCGGACTTTCACTGGCTTTCGTTTTATATAGAATTTTATATTTTTTTGTCTTTTTTCGCTGTTTTGTAACGTCATTATCTCTAGGAACGTTTACTGTAATTCCGACTTTATTGCTCCACTGATCGACCCATTGATCGAAAGCCTCCCACGATTTATTATTTATAGTATAGGGCTTCAGAAACTGATGGCTTACTTCATTTTCGTACAACTGTTGATCGACATCAAAAGCATACTTACAATAACTAGGATAGGCAAGAGATCCAAAACCTACTACAGAATAGGAAAAAGTATTTTTTTGTTCAATATTATTAAATTTCCGAAGGAATTTTTTAGCATTTGCAGGCGGTTCTCCGTCGCCATAAGTCGAAGTGAAAATGACCAATTGCCCCATTTTTTTAAAAACGGCATATTGATCCATCTGGGCTATAAAAACCTTTTTTCCGTTCTTGATTAATTCCTGCTGAAAAAGCTTAGCGAAAGACATTGTACCTCCGGTTTCTGATCCTACAAGAATAACAATTTCGGCTTCATCTTTTTTGAACTTATTCTTTAGCAGTGATTTTCTTCTTTTAAGTGTGATCGCAAAACCAGAATAGATAAAAAACAATATACTTATGCAGGAAAGTGCTAATATTACTGCCCAAATTACATTTCCGCGTCCTGTATGTAAATTATAGCTATAGCCCGAAATTAAGTTGATTAATGGATAAGGCAATTCGCTAATTACTTCACCTGTGTATTGATTTACAAGTATTTCTTTATTTTGAAGACTAATTTTAAATGGATCTGAAGCATCTTCACTAAACGGAAATTCAATCGATCGTACATCGTCCAAATAAATATGCTCTAAAGAAGGAAAATCTGATAAAATACGCTGAGGATTTTCAACTAACTTTTCTTCATTTATAGTATGCGCAAGCCGAACTTCAGGAATAATATTAAAACGCAATAAAGAAAGGAAAACTCCGGTTACCGTTATAATGATAATGGGAATTAGCGACAACCTTCCCAGGTAAATATGATAATAAGAATAGAAATTTTCTCGTACAATTTTATCGAATATTGCTTTAAAACCCTGCTGTCTTTTTATAACCAGTATTAATCCCGAAATATTAATTAAAAACAATAGAAAAGAAGTGATCCCGACAAATATTCTACCGGTACTTTTAAGAAATAAACTACGATGTAAACTGGTTGCAAATTGAAATACTGAAGATTGATGCTCAATTTCACCAATTTTGATTCCTGTTTCTGGATTGATATAAAAATCTCCGCTATCGCCTTCCATACTAAAAACGGAAGCCACAGTAAAACCTTGCGCATCAACTTCTAAACTCAGCACCTCATCATAACTAGACTGAAGTATCTTTATAACTTCTGAAACCGGTAAAACTGAGTTATCTGCTGGTTTATAATCCAACGCAGCATGATCGATTGGCTCGAACGCTAGGATGATACCAGTTACCGAAGCAATAAGGATAAAAACAAAAGAAGATACAGCCAAACTTAAGTGACTGTATCTCCAAATCGATAATATCATGGGATTATTATTTGCTTGCCATTATCCGTACGTAACGAATATAGCCTTTACCTTCAAATTTACCTTTTAGATTTTCTGAAGTTAGTGGAAGCTCAAGATCTTTCACATAATACTTTTGATCTTCTACGGCAGTTTCAAAACGTATTTTGTAGCCGCTGTCTATTTTATCAGATTCAATTTGAAAAGCGCCCATTCCACGTCCACCAGCACCTACGGTCGCGCCAGAAATAGCATCAATTTTCTCATCCTTTTGCTTTTGATCTTCCCACCAGTCTGTTAAATCTGGATACCATTCTTCGTCGTCTCCTTGTACTAAAAGTGTTTTCTCGTATTCTCCAGATGGATTGATTAATGAAACCACAACATAAGCTCCTTCGCCGTTGTAATTCGTCATCTGAATAAGACACTTAAAAGATGTAGATTCTGAACCTACGAATGAAAACAAACCTAAGCTAAGTACTAAAAGACCAATTTTTAATGTATTAAATTTCATCTTGTATGTTATGATTTTAAAAATTCTAAATCTGCATTAGATTCTTGAAGTATTTCATTTTCACTAGCCAGATCGTAAACACTTTCTCCAAAATCTGTAGTTACTTCTTTATTAGCGCCGTGATCTAAAAGCAACTTCATAATTTTCGTATTATCTGCTCTTAAAGCTGCAATTTGTAATGGAGTATTTCCTTCAGCATCTGTGGTATTTACATCAATATCTGTTGCTAATGCTTTTTCAATTAATGCCAGATCATTTTTCTTTACAGCCAGCGTAAGAAAGTTTTCGTCATTAGCCTGAGCTTTGGTGAAATCAACATTTTCTTTTTTCAGCAATGCCATTTTCTTTTCAAAAGCTTCTGCATTTCGTGGATTATATGCATCAATTAAATAGTACACTAAAGAATTACCAGACTTATCTGTAAACTTAGTTTTAGCGCCTTCGCCCATTAAATACTCAACAACTTCAGGAGAGTTTCCAGCAACTGCAAGGCTCAATGCTGTTTCACCTTTTTCATTAGTCGCGTTGATGTTTTCTGTTTTTTCAGCAAAAAACTTAATTATTTCAAGTTTATTTCTTCTCGATGCATTAAGAAGCGGTGTGTTCCCTCCATCATTTTCCGCCGTTGGATTTACGCCGTTTTCAACAAAAAAGTTGATTACTTCCATATCCTTGCTTCTTGCAGCTAGAACATGTAAAGGTGTAGTACCATCGTCTTTGGTTACATTTGGCGCTACTCCTACTTCTTTTAAATATTCGAAAACAGGTAATTCGTTTGTAGATCTTCTAGATCCCATAGCTGCAAAAAACATTGCATTACCGCCTTCTTTATTTTCTTCTTTATAACTTACCCCTTTTTCGATAAGCTTATTCATCATTTCGATATTCCCAGATCTCGCTGCATAATTAAATACACCGTTACCTGCCTCATCGGTATCCTTAATAGACAACCCTTTAGATTCAAAATATTCTATCATTTCGTAATCGGTAAGGCTTGGCATCATCAAAAGCAAGGCATTAGCACCAGAATGTGTTTTTTCTACTTTGGGATTTGATCCTTTTGAAATTAAGTAATCGTAAAGTTCTTTATCTTTCACTCCTGCATTTGCCGCAAAATTGAGAACCGAATAACCGTGGTCATCAACGATATCCATTTTAGCTCCTCTTTCGCCAAACATTTTTACAAGCGGTAAATTGCCCGCAGAAGCTGCCCAAAAAATATAAGTTCTACCATCGTGAGTTAACTTATTTACATCGTTACCTTCTTGATCCAGCAAGTATGCAATAACATCTTCTGATGGATTAGAGAAGATTGCCATAACTACAGGATCAAAATTACTGCCGTTTCGCTCAGTTGGATCGTTCCCTTTTTCTACTTCACTTTTTATTTCGCTTACGTTTGGATTGTTGCTCCAATAATCTCTGGAAAGAAAAATATTATCTTCCTGAGCTGTTAGCGGTAAAGCCAATACTAAAGCTGTCCCTACCAAAAATTGTTTAATGTTTATCATACCAGGTTTTTTCGAATTCTTCTATTTATTGATTTTTCACTTGATCTAAGCTTCCTTTCTTTGAGTGCTTAGTTCGATTTGGGACGCAATATAATATTTTTTATAGTTTTATTTAAACTTAGTCTAAATATTGATTGGAGTTTTTTAAAGATTTTTGACAGTACGTAGAAATTGGTTTTATGCTGAATAAAAGAAAGTAAAACTTTAAGTTGAAAAATATAGCTAAGATCAATTTTTCAAAATTTCTGGAAAGAATTCGATTCTCAGATTTTTTCTTAATCCTCTATTAGGCTGAAGTAGTCTAAGAATTCTAGAAATGAAAACCGAATGAAATGAAGAATATTAGAATAGGTTGCTATCTAGAAACGAAATTGCATAAAAAAAGCCTCTCATTTCTGAGAGGCTTTTTACCTGTGCGGGCGGAGAGACTCGAACTCTCACACCTCGCGGCACTAGATCCTAAGTCTAGCGTGTCTACCAATTCCACCACGCCCGCAGGTCAATAAAATGCTCATCCTTTCGGTAAGCGGATGCAAATATAAACAAATCTTTTAAAACACAAACAAGCTTCAAAAAAAAATTTTGAAATTATTATCTTTGAGAAATTCAAAAATCTAAACCAATGGACAACGTGAGATCTTATGTTGAAGAACATAAAGATAGATTTGTCTCCGAACTTATTGATTTACTGAAAATTCCGTCGATAAGTGCCGATTCAAAATATAAAAACGAAATGATCACTACTGCTGAAGCAGTAAAAACCTCCTTAGAAAAAGCTGGTTGCGATCTTGTCGAAATCTGTGAGACTCCGGGTCATCCTGTTGTTTACGGAGAAAAAATTATCGATAAAAATCTACCAACAGTACTGGTTTATGGACATTACGATGTTCAGCCACCAGATCCATTAGATCTTTGGAACTCTCCTCCTTTCGAGCCTGTCATCAAAGAAACCGAGCTGCATCCCGATGGTGCTATTTTTGCTCGTGGTGCCTGTGATGATAAAGGTCAAATGTACATGCATGTAAAAGCATTGGAGTATATGACCAAAACCAATCAGCTTCCCTGCAATGTAAAATTCATGATCGAAGGTGAAGAAGAAGTGGGTAGCGAACATTTAGGTTGGTTTATCGAAAATAACCTAGAAAAGCTTAAAAACGATGTTATTTTAATTTCAGATACCGGGATGATTGCCAAAGATGTGCCGAGTATCACCACGGGATTAAGAGGATTATCTTATATGGAAGTTGAAGTTACCGGTCCTAATCGCGACCTTCACTCTGGATTATATGGTGGAGCAGTTGGAAATCCTATCAACATTCTAACTAAAATGATCGCTTCTTTAACCGATGAAAATAACCATATTACCATTCCTGGATTTTATGATAAGGTTGAAGAACTTTCTGCAGAAGAAAGAGCGAAAATGGCTGAAGCTCCTTATGATGAAGAAAAGTATAAGAATAAATTAGACATCAACGATGTTTATGGAGAAGCAGGCTATTCTACTTTAGAACGAGGATCTATTCGTCCAACTTTAGATGTAAACGGAATTTGGGGTGGTTACATTGGCGAAGGAGCCAAAACCGTTTTACCTTCAAAAGCATTTGCAAAGATCTCGATGCGATTAGTACCCGATCAAGATTGGAAAGAAATCTCTGAACTTTTTACAAAGCATTTTGAAAGTATTGCTCCAAATGCAGTAAACGTAAAAGTGAATACGCACCATGGTGGTTATGCCTACGTAACCCCAATCGATAACGATGCTTACAAGGCGGCAAGCAAAGCTTACGAAAAAAGTTTCGGAAAAATACCAATCCCGCAGCGCAGCGGAGGTAGTATTCCTATTGTTTCTCTTTTTGAAAAAGCTTTAAAAAGTAAAATTATACTGATGGGATTTGGTTTGGATACCGATGCCATACATTCGCCAAACGAACATTTTGGAATTTGGAATTACTTGAAAGGAATTGAAACCATTCCGCATTTCTATAAAAATTTTGCTGACTCGCAGAAGTAGTTAAGATTGGATAAATTGGCTGTTAATTTTTGTAGATCAGTTTTTCAGTAAACAGTCTCAATTAATAGTCGATTTTATATAAAACAAACCTCACAGTTTTTATCCCGTATAGCGATCTGGACTGTGAGGTTTTTTAGTTTACCTATAAGCTATAATATCCTTTCGAATTAAATATTCCATATCTATCATTCAATAGAAACTGACTTATTTATCTTTTGTACTTCGTATATAATTATTTACCAAATCTTCCATTAAAGTTAACGTAACCGTACCCTGAGATAAAATTACATTGTGAAATTCACGAATATCGAAATCTGTTCCCAGCGCTTTTTCGGCTTTGTCGCGTAATTCTTTAATTTTTAGTTCTCCCATTTTATAAGAAAGTGCCTGTCCCGGCCAGGAAATATAGCGATCAATCTCGGTATTTATTTCGTGTAAAGACAATGCTGTGTTTTTGGTTAAGAAATCTACCGCTTTCTCCCTACTCCACCCTTTTGCATGCATCCCGGTATCGACAACCAATCTACAAGCACGCCATTGCTCGTAAGTAAGCTGTCCAAATTTTTGATAAGGTGTTTCGTAAATTCCCATTTCTTCACCTAAACTTTCAGCATATAATCCCCAACCTTCGCCATAAGCCGACAAATAGAATCCACGTCTAAAAGGCGGAATACTATCGCTCAATTCTGCATTTAAAGAGATTTGTAAATGATGTCCCGGCACAGCTTCATGCAATGCTAAAGCTGGTAAAGCATACATTGGCCTACTTTTAAGTTTATAGGTATTAATCCAAAAATATCCAGGCTCGGTTGGCGAAGAAGATCCTTTATAACGCCCTGCCGTGTATTTGGGAGCAATCGCGCTTGGCACCGGCGCCACGCCGTAGGGTTTGCGTGGCAAAACTTTAAAAAATCGAGGCAACTGTGCATCAATCTTTTTGGTGATATTGCGACCTTCCTTCAATAATTCTTCTCCGGTTTCAGCATAAAATTGATCGTCAGTTCGTAGAAATTCGATAAACTCATCGAAGCTTCCTTCAAATTCAACTTCCTCAATAATCGCTTTCATTTCAGCATTAATTCTAGCCACTTCCTTTAATCCAATTTCATGAACCTCATCGGCTGTAAGATTTAGTGTGGTATAATGATGAATTCGGTTTTGGTAAAACTCCCGTCCATTTGGAATTTCTGAAACACCAATGCTTTTTCTGGTTTTAGGAAAATATTCTGTTTCAAAAAACGTCTTGATTCTTTTAAACTGCGGAATTACATTTTCTTCCACAGCAATTTTAGCGGCTTTTAATACCGAATCTTTCTGAGTTTGCGTTAAGGTCTTTGGCAACTCCTGAAACGGACTAAAATAGAAGCTCTCTTTATAATCATTTACGATCTGATCGTCGTAAGTGGACTCATAACCATCAAAAATCACCAAGGGTTGCGTGATTCCCAACTTTAGTCCTTTTCTAAGCAATTTTAGGTTCTGATCGACATACTGTGGAATTGCATTTAATTTGTTTAAATAACGCTTTACCTGCTCGTAATTATTCAAATAACCTACGTGATAAGGTAAACTTACATGAAAACCCGCATCAGAAAGTAACGGATTCAGATACGCTTTGTATTCATACTGATCTACCCGCTCCTGAAGTTTAAACTTCATTAATTCCGCAGTAATTTTTTCAGTTTGCGAAAGGCTTGTTTTATCGATATTAGATAATTTATCTAACAAATTTTGGGCAAAATCAGCTTCAGATTTGTAAAGCGCTTCGGTATGTAATCCCAAAGGATATTCTTCGTAATCGTAAGCTCGATGTTCACTTTCGGTCTTGAGGATACTATCTAATTTAGCTGAAGAATTTTGAGCTGAACAAATACCAGCTAAAAACATACAAAATGAGCAAAAGAGGAATTTTAATTTCATTAATCTAGGGGTTTTACAGCCTAAGATAGTGAATATGGATTATAAACCGAGAGAAGAGACAAGAGAGAAGAGACAAGAGACAAGAGACAAGAGACAAGAGACAAGATAATTTGAAGATGCGGTAATTATTTTACAAAAATGAACTTGACTTTAACTGACAGCTATGCCATATTAAATTTTAAATGCTGAATGCTGAATGCTGAATTTCACTTAAGCGTAATAGATCTGTCGATTCGTACTTAACTTGAAATGATATCGAAATTTCTTAGATCAATTCAAAAAGTCTATTTTCTATGCTCTAACAGCGAAGCGATCTAATTTCTAAAAAACTAATTTCCCCGCATTCGTTCGAACAAAGATTTCATCATTTTAGAGGCATCGCCAAAATCCTTTTCTACTTCAGTAGCGATAAGTTCTCCGTTTTTCACTTCAAGTTTATAGCTAAATACGAATCGGGAATCATTACCTGTTGGATCTATCGTCCCGAAGCGTAAATCATTGAAATATAGATCGCCATCTCTTTCAGTAATGGTATACCAGCCTTTCGATATTTTCACGAGTCGGTCAAAATTTGGATATTTTTCAATATCACCTAATAAATGATAATTCTTAGGATAGCGACGAAACTCTATGGGTTGGTCATCTAATATCGAATAAGTTCCTACCAAATAAGATTTTTCGGTAGCGACATTCGCTGTCCAGAGAATGGTATTAAACGGCGTAGGTTTAGTTTCGATTTCAGCATAAGCGATATTTTGCTCTTTTAATGCATTCTCGAATTCATAAAACGTAAAGATTTTAAGCGAAATCGTAATTAAGAAAAGATAAAAACAACTAAGCTGTAATCCCATATAATTCAGTTTTCTTCGGCTTATAGAGTCTTTAGGTCGAAAAGCCGCAAGCACAGTAAAGAATAAAAACGGAAGTGTATAAAAAGGATCGACCACAAAAATCGTCTTAAAAGCCAGTCGATGCTCTGCCGGCCAAAAAAGCTGCGTTCCCCAAGTCGTGAACATATCGAGCAGCGGATGCGTAAAAAGGCCCCAAAACATCAATTTAGACCAGTCTTTCCAACCAACACCAGCTTTCCTTTCGATCTTAGAAATTAACCAACCAAAGATTGGCGCAAAAACCAGCGCAAAAAAGATAGAATGCGAAAATCCTCGATGCATTTCGTTAGCGGTGATCGTATCTGTAAAACTGCGCGCAATGACATCTAAATCTGGAATGGTCCCGGCAATAGCTCCATAAAGCATAGCCTTATTACCAACTTTTCTACCTAAAACTACTTCGCCAACCGAAGCACCTAAAACGATCTGGGTTAATGAATCCATTAAATTAATTTTTCACCAATAATTCCTATTAAAAAACCCAAACTTGCTCCTAAAGAAGCAATGTAATTATTATCTAGTTTGCTTTTTGGTATAATTTCCTGAATTAATAAATAAAGAATTCCACCACTGGCAAAGGTCATTAAGTGTGCGGTGAGATTAGGAAAATCACTTAATACAAAATGCCCTAGAAGTGCACCAAAAATCCCGCAGAAACTAAGAAAGAAAAAGATCACCAAGCTTTTTGTTACAGTATAACCGCTTTGAACCATATCACGAAAAGAGTTAAATGCTTCAGGTAGATTTTGTAGCCCTATAAAAACTGCAAGCAATGTGGCCATACTAGGATTAATTGCAAAAACAGCACCCAGAGCAATGGCCTCGGGAACAAAATCCATCATCATCGCTAAAAGTGTAGCAGTTTGACCTCCTTTTTTAGCCAAATATCTATCTATAAATAAAAAAAGGATTGTACCAAGCACAAAAGAAAAAGCCATACCTGGCAGGCTTAACCGTTCCATCCCTGTTGGGATTAAAACCAATGCGATAGCAGATAAAATAATTCCTGAACCAAAAGACATTAAAAAATGAGTAATCTCATATTTTACCGGAGACTCCTTGATGTGATGATTAAAAAAATTAGCCAGAAGACCACCTAAAAAAACGGTAATTCCGGAAAATCCTGAGTAAAGAATTAAGTTAGTTAACATACTGTAAATCTATTATTCATCTACAATTTCCATCTTTCGCAATAGAAACGAAGCATTCATATTTTGGCAAATTCCATCTTTAAAGCGGTAATCAAAATGAAGTTCATCATTAATAATTTCAGCATCAAAATAATGGTTTTTAACCTGGGGTAATTCTGCGGTAATTTCGCAAAGACTCAAATCGTGGGTAGCAATTATTCCTGTAGCATGCGAGTTTACCAATTTCCTAACAAATTTCTTAGAACCACTGGCTTTATCGGTGCTATTGGTTCCTTTTAAAATTTCGTCCAAAATTATGAAATATCGATCTTCTTTAATTCGATTTACGATATATTTAAGTCGTTTTAATTCAGAAAAGAAATAAGATTCGTCATCGCTTAGCGAGTCACTGGTTCGCATACTGGTAATCAATTTTATTGGAGTATACGTGCAGGCTTCAGCGCAAACCGGCAAACCTATGTTACTCATCACAATTTGCAACGATACAGTTCTTAAGAATGTACTTTTACCCGCCATATTTGCACCGGTAACAATAAAGAACTCTTTACTATCGATACTAAAATCATTAGCGATTCTCTTTTCCGGATTAAGCAATGGATGTGCTAATTGTGTTGCTGAAATTCCTTTTTCTACGGAAGCAATTTTTGGAAAAACATAACCTGGATGATTAAAACTGAAGTTCCCTAACGAGTTATAAGCATCGGTCACCTCAATAACATCAAACCAGTTTTCTACCTGACGACCGTATTTCTCGATCCAATTTTCCAGCTTTAAAGATTGGCGCAAATCCCAAAGTAGAAATCCATTCCCCAGAACTCCGAATAGCATGTTGTTACGCTGATCTAGCGCATCGATAGCTTTCGAAAATTCTCTAAAAATCTGGGAAGCTTTTTTATCTTTAGTTCGTATCGCCAGTTTCTTATCTTTCATAATTACCGAAGAAAATTCTTCATTCTCCAACATACTCAGCAATTGGTGATATTGGTGAAAAGTATCCTGAATTTTAGAGACACTTCCCGAAAGTAAGTTTATGCGCTTCAGGAAAATTCCGGTGATCAATATTCCAACAATTAGCCATAGTAATATTTGAAATTCAGTCACAAAACCTAAAATATATCCTGCTATTATCGCTACAGAAAATATCGAAAATACTGGAGAACCCCATTTTATAAACTTCGGTACAAAACGTTTATAGTTCTTAAACCAGTTCACAATGGTTGTAGAAGATTCACTGGTTTTTACCAAACTCGCCGTAGCGCTAAATTCCTGTCGCCATTTGGCTTTTTCAGCAAGTTCTTTGATCGCTTCCTGCTTTTCAGGGATCGCTTCAATATCATTTGCCAATAGAATTTTTACGAGTTTTTTTGTGCCTTCGTAAAGTGCTGTTCTATTTAAATACTGAAAAAACGAACCGCTTCCGAAGAGATCTACATCTTGAGCATACTCATGGTTGGGTTGTTCAAATTCGCTTCCGTCTGGCAATTCGTGGAATTGACGGGATTGCATCACATCAATTTCAGTTTGATTTAATTGAATTAATGCCTTTTGCTTATCGCTTTTATATCTAAGGTTCCCATGCCTGGTCACCAAAAAAAGAAAAATAGCAATACCGCCAATTATGGCTGCCATAATTACTTTGCTATTGCCCCAGAAAAAATAAATAAGAAAACCAATTACTAGAAAAACCACTAATCTTAATATGCTCGAAGCCAGTAGTTTTTTAGTTAATTTATCGGCTATGTTTTGATGAATTTCAATCTGTTTCTTGTAAAAATCAATGTGTTTTGCCATTATAAGTGATCGAATTCTTGTTTTTGTTTTTTAGTTAAACTATTAACGATAAGTTGATACGAATGGTCTGTAAGTTCAAAAATTAATTCCCCAGGAATTTGCCCATCGAGAATCAGTGTATTCCAATGTTCTTTATTCATGTGATAACCCGGAATGATTTTTCCGTCAAATTCTGTACGAAGCTCTAAACTTTTGTGCGGATCACATTTTAAATTCACGCGAAGCGGCACCGCATCTAAAGAAACCAGCGCAAACATTTTTCCCATTAATTTAAACACCAATGTTTCTGGTCCAAAAGGCATATGCTCGGTCACTCCTTTTTTATCCAAACAATAATCTCTAAAAGTATCAATATCCATAAAAATTAGTTTAAGGATTCTTTATTTTGAATTTTCTTCATTTCGGCTTCATCTAAAACTAAAGCAGAATAATCTAAGGTCCAGCCGATAGTCTGCACAATGTTTTCCATTAACAGGATCGTATCCAAAGCTTCTTTTTTTGCTTGCTCTAATAATCCACTTTCAGGAATTTTATCGACAATATGTTTTTTGGCATCCCGATTAATATCGGTAAGATCTGAAGTTGTAAAAGGATTGGCCCAACCTTCACGTTTATCGTAGTACTTAAAATCGGTTTCTACAGTTAGTAATTCTGGTTGCGGAAAATTAGTAAGCACAATTTTTTTAGATTCATTATCACTTTCCATTTTCACCTTACTAAGATCGAAACCTATATGCGCTTTTGCACTTATTAGAACAATAGCTTTCTTTTTACCGAAAATGAGGCTAATGTATTTTTCTTTTAAATTTTCGTAATGGTAGATTTCAGAAAAATCACCTTCTACCGTTATAAACTTACAAACGCTCCTAATCTTTTCCATCAACACCACCGACTGTTCTTTAGTCTTTAGCTTAGAACGATCTTTATTGAACATCTTAAAAATAAAATAAGCCGCAATAGCGCCAGCAGCAAGCCCGATAAAAAGTAACTCCATATTAATTACCTATTTCTCCTAAATGGGTGAATTTAAAACCTTTCTCGTATTTAAGTCCGTACCCCAAAATACGATCAAAAGCTGAATGAGAAAACAAAATTACACCTATTAATTGTAAAACCTCTAATTGCAAGTGAAACCCAACCAGCCAAAAAAGGATGGCCAAACCCTGATGGTGAAATAAATTATATAAAAAAGCGCCCATCTTCTTGCTAAAAATGTAGCCAATCATCCCAATATCTGGCATAAAAAACAAGCAAACAAACCACCACCAGGAAAAATGCAAAAAATAAAATGCAAAAATTCCAAGAGCTAACATGGCCAATTCTTCAAGTTTTAAGGTACCACTCATAATATTTCATATTAGACTAAAAATTAACAATTTAGATATTGATTTTTAATTTAATTTTCCACCAAATCTAACAATTATAATCATGAAAAAAATCATCACTCTTATCTTGTTTATCGCTTCGCTAAGCTTATCTAATGCTCAACAAATTGAATACGAAAAAGTGTTTGGAGGTTATAAATTTACTCGAAACGAAAATACATTAAGTTTGGGAGATCTATCCAATATTGTAGAAGATACTCCCCAAGCCGAGGATTTAATTAAAAAAGCAAAAACAACAACTGTTTTTACGACCATACTTTCTTTTGCGGGAGGCGGATTAATTGGTTGGCCAATTGGAGAAGCTATTGGTGGAGGCGATCCTAACTGGGCGCTAGCAGGAATTGGAGCAGGCCTTGTTGCCGTTGCGATACCTCTATCTAGCAGCGCTGGCAAAAAAGCAAAAGAAGCGGTAGATATATACAATATGTCTTTAGAAAAGCAAACAAATAATTTTAATCCGGAATTAAATATTTTAGCTTCCGGCAATGGTTTGGGATTGTCCTTGCGATTTTAATCTTTACTGAATTTTATACAAAACTGGTTTAGAAGGCGAAGCATCATTCTCAAAAGCAGCGATCTGCAAATTCAGGAAGTATGCTCCGTCTTCGATCTGGTTTGGGATATAAACAAGCTCTGTAATGGTAGCATCAAATCGAGTATTTTTAGGATAGTCCCAAAATGCTTTATGTGCCAATAGTTTCCCCTCATCCTTTTCTTTATCTACCGAGGGTAAATCTATAAGCAAATGCTTTACATTCAATTTACGAATGTGCAGCATTGCATCTTCAGATAAATAAGGCCAATTGGTGTGTGAATATTTCTTGCTGCGCTTATCGATATAATTAGGTATTGTTCTAATAATTAAAGATTCTGGACAAGAATTACCTATCTGATCTTTAAGAATTGCTTCGGAAATCACCTGATCTTCATCTTCATCTTCTGGTGTAACAGAAATTAATTTTGCCTTAAAGAAGAATTTTTTAAGCGTCTGATTTATACTGAAAAAATCTTTACTGATATGCCCAACACATTCGGTATGCGTCCCATGCCCATGCGGATTAAACTGAATGTTATTAAAATTCACTGAAGCTCCTTCTGAAACTTTCCCTACAAAATCACCATCTCTAAATGGCGTAATCCTAGGTGCATCTAAATACCATGCTATCGGGTTTCTTTCATCGCCACGCAAACTCAACGAAATATCGATTGGTTTTGAAAAATCAATAGAAAACGTTTCTTCTTCATACTGAATTTGTGCAAGCATATTATGTGATCTAAGGTAAGAATCTTGTTAATGAGATTTTACGGATTCCCACGTAAAATTAGCAATTTATTTTCGAAGCATGTGTTGCGCAATATTTTAATTTAAATTAGCCAATCATCATTTTCGAATTAAAATTCAGGTGATATTTTACACTCAAAATTCAGCATTCAAAATATGGAATACAACTAATTCTAATATCTAAAAGCGAAGCAGTCTAAAATCTAAATTCTATCTACTAATCCAAATAAAACAGATCTGCCGCGATTCCGTCGCTTAAAAAAGTTCCTTTTTCTGTAATATGCATCACGTTATCTTCGGTTCTTAGAAGTTGTTTCTGAAATAAAACAGCCGACTGTTCCTCTAAATATTTCAGATATTTTTTACCGAATTTCGATTCTATTTCTTCAAAATCTACTCCAAAATGAGTCCTTAGTCGCATCATAATATATTCGTTGTAACGATCTGTGGTACTCAATTCTTCTAATTGAAGTGGCAATTCTGATTTTTCGATCGCTTTGATATAAAGCGAATTGTTCGCAACATTCCACTTTCTACAATTTCCGTCATAGGAATGCGCAGAAGGACCAATTCCCAAATATGGTTTCCCTAACCAGTATGCGGTATTGTTTTGCGAAAAATAGCCCGGTTTTCCATAATTTGAAAATTCATAATGTTCAAATCCTGCATTTTTAAGAGTCGTTCTTAAAATCTCAAAATTTTGCGCTGCAGCAGCATCATCTACGGGTTTTACTTTTCCCTTTTCTATAAACTTTTGCAGTGCTGTATTTGGCTCTACCGTTAATGCATAGCTCGAAATATGCGGAATATCCAAATCCAATAAAATCTGAATGTTTTTCTTCCATCGTTCATCACTCATTCCCGGTACTCCATAAATCAAATCAACCGAAATATTATCGAATTTTGATCGCGCCAGTTTTATAGATTGCAGTGCTTCTTCAGCATTATGTGCACGATTCATCAATTTTAAATCATCTTCAAAAAAAGACTGTACGCCAATACTTAATCTATTAATTTTTGAATTGGCCAGCTCCTCTATTTTCTCTTCAGAAAGATCGTCAGGATTGGCTTCTAAAGTAATTTCAGCATTTTCAGCAACATTGTAAGTGGCGTAAATGGTTTCAAAAATCGCATTCAATTCAGCTAAATTCAGCAAACTTGGTGTCCCGCCACCAAAATAAATGGTTTGGATAGATCCTTCCGGCATTTCATCTTTCCGAAGAATCAGTTCTTTTTGCAATGCGTTTATCAACTCATCTTTCTTTTTTAGCGAAGTAGAAAAATGAAAATCGCAGTAATGGCACGCCTGCTTACAAAATGGGATATGAATGTAGATTCCGCTCATTTAATTCAATTTGATAATTTGGAAATGTGAGAATGTGAGAATGTGAGAATTAATTTTCAAATTGTCACATTATCAAATCACTTAACTTTCCCCGGATTTTGCTTTACAAAAGCATCCCAACCGGTATAACTTTTTCCGATTTCGGTGCGACTTGGATTGTAGAAATGACAAACTGCTGCGGCCAAACCATCGGTAGAATCTAAGTTTTTAGGCAGGCTTTTTAACTTCAGCATACTTTGCAGCATTTTAGCCACCTGCTCTTTACTGGCGTTTCCGTTACCGGTAATGGCCATTTTTATCTTTTTCGGTAAATATTCGGTGATTGGGATTTCACGTGAAAGTCCGGCGGCCATCGCCACGCCCTGTGCTCTTCCCAGCTTCAGCATGGATTGCACATTTTTTCCGAAGAAAGGTGCTTCAATCGCAATTTCATCTGGATGGAAGGTTTCAATAAGCTCGATGGTACGCTCAAAAATCAATTTCAACTTTACGTAGTGATCATCATATTTCTTCAGCTGCAACTCATTCAACTGTAAAAATTCCATTTTCTTATTCTTCACCTTTATCAATCCAAAACCCATAATTGTGGTTCCCGGGTCAATTCCTAAAATGATCTTTTCGCTCAAATTCTTTAATTTTTGTAGGGATTTTTTACAATTCCGCTTTTGCAAAGCTACGGAAATCTATCTTTGCACTAAACTCACCCCAATGCTGATATTTGTAATTCTAATCGCCATTTTTTACGCAGCCCTGATGCTGGGTTTTATTAAAGGCTGGAATTCGCTGGAGACTGTTTCTGATCATTACGAACCTCCGGAAACCTGTTTTTCGATCGTTATTCCGTTTAGAAATGAAGCTGAAAATTTACCGAATTTACTTGAAAGCCTGGCGCTACTAAATTATCCTTTCGAACTTTTTGAAATTTTGTTGGTAAATGACGAATCTGAAGATGATTCAGAAAAAATTATTGCTGAATTTAAACAAGATCATCCACAGCTACACCTGAAGTTTTTACAAAATAACCGAACTACCAATTCTCCTAAAAAAGATGCGATAACAACTGCCATCAAATTTGCCGAATTTGAGCATATTCTTACAACCGACGCCGATTGTACGCTTCCGTCATTATGGTTGCAAAGTTTTAATACTGAAATTTTACAGCACAATCCGGCCATGATCGCTGCACCGGTGAAAATTGAAGTAAATGACAACAATTTTTTAAGTTCTTTTGAGGCCCTTGATTTTTTGAGCTTACAAATTTCTGGTGCTGGAGCTTTCGGACTCAACAAAGCTTTTATGGCTAACGGAGCTAATCTTTGCTATAAAAAGCAATCTTTTGTTGAACAAAATGGATTTGATAGCAACACTGAAATTGCAAGCGGAGATGACGTGTTTTTACTTCAAAAATTTATTCAGCAGCAGTTAAAAGTAACCTTCTTAAAAGATCAAAATGCAATTGTAAAAACCAAACCACAATCAGGTTTTAAGCGACTGGTACAGCAACGCATTCGTTGGGCTTCAAAAACCTCAGCATACACCAGCAATTTCGCGAAACTCACGGGACTAATCGTATTTAGTATGAACTTTGCTTTCAGCTTAAGTCTGCTTCTCGGTATTTTTAAACTGTTTCCTTTTCCTTATTTTATGATCTTGTTTTTGGTGAAATTTAACCTGGATTTTGTGCTATTATACCGCGGATCCATCTTTTTTAACAGTGAAGGATTAATGAGAAAATATCTTGTTAGCAGTGTGCTATATCCATTCTTCTCGGTTTACGTTGCTATTCTTTCGCTATTTGGAGGTTACAATTGGAAAGGTAGAAGATTTAAAAGGTAGGTTTCAGTGGAACAGTGGACAGTGGACAGTGGACAGTGGACAGTGGACAGTGGACAGTGGACAGTGGACAGTTAACAAAATTCAATAAACAATTAGCAATTATCAAACAGCCTTTCAGCAATCAGCAATCAGAAAATTCTCTACTTTTGGCCAACCTGATAAAAACAATATCATTTCTACTAAAGCGCAGCGGAATGAAAAAATCTTATTCTACATACATCCCTTGTCTCTTGTCTCTTGTCTCTTGCCTCTTAATCTAATTTCTATTCATTATATTTAACAAAAACAAAATATGAATTATTATATCCTAACTTATCATCTGGTTGACTCTTATTTGGAAGAACGAGGAAAATACCGTGAAGAACATCTGGCAATGGCCAAAAAAGGCGAAGCAAACGGAGAAATTGTAATGGCTGGCGCATTGGACAATCCTTCTGATAAAGCGATTTTTATTTTTAAATCTGAATCTGAAGCAACAGCGACAAATTTTGCTGAAAATGATCCATACTTCAAAAACGGACTCATAAAAGAATATTCAGTTAGAAAATGGAATGTCGTAATTGGCAATTAAAATCAATATAAAAGAAATGACATTCAGAAAGATATTATCAGTTTCAGTAATTGCATCAACGCTTTTTATTTCTTGTAAAGATAACAGCGAAAAAGATAGCCCTGAGCAGCCAGAAAGACCTAAGCAAGAAGTTGTAGAAACCGAAAAAAAACAGGAAACTAAAATCGATTCTGCTACGCTTTCAAATGAATCAGAAAGTACTGCAGCGCAGCTTGATTATATATGCTACACTTCTGATAGTAATAAAAATAAGCGAATTTGGATAGAATTTGCTAAAAATGGCAAAGCGCAAAAAGTAAAATACGAAGGCCAAAAAGAGACTATCGATTTAAAATATACTGAAGAAGAATTTCAAAAAGGAGGAGCGCATCCCACAATCATCACTTATTATGATGAAATCTATCAGGGAGAAGTAAACGGTACTTATAAGCTCACACATTCGGGCGTTTGGGATTATGTAACTTATACTCGAGGAAAAGATGGGAAAGAATTTAATTACACCATCGATCACGAGAAAGATCCTTACGGTGACAAACCGTGCTTTTAGTATTTACTGAAGCTAAAAATGCGGAGTAATTTGATTCTGAAGTTATTCCGCTTTAATTACGATTGGCATTTTAAAAGCTGTTGACACCGGTATTCCACGTTTACTGGCAGGATAGATTTTAGGTAAAGAATCGATACTTTCTCGTAACCAGTTTGCTATTTTTGGTAATTGATTGGTAACGGTACTATCAATTACTGAAATAGAGTCAATTTCCGGTTTTCCCGTTTTGGTAACTTCTAAATAAATAAAAATAGTATCGTCGATACTTTTACTCACTACCGGCTGCTGCTTTTCTAAATAAGCATAGAGATTTTCAGCAACTTTAGTTTCAAAGCATCGTTTTGCCGCTGCGAGTTCGGTCTCTTGTTGGCAATCTTCAAAAGCCGGATATTCATCAACTTCCTTCCAATTAAGGGCTCTGGATTCTTGTTCTAAAACCTCTTCAGAAGAGATTTTTTTCGTCTCAAAATTGCAGGAAATAACTAATAATACTAAAACTGGAAGTAATCTTCTTTTCATCAAATCTTCGGCTTGTAACTTCAAAAATAATCAAATTGCGCTTAACCCCAAGATTAGATGAATTTTATGCTATTTTTCCTTCGTTACCAAATCTGTAGTATCGGTCTCTACTTCAGCTAAAGAATCATTGTTTTCTTCCGCCACTAACTTTTCAGCTTCCATATGTCGCTTTTCCTTAAGATCACTAATTCTGTTTTTGGTTAAATAAAGCATGTCTTTTGCGAGATAATTAGCATCGTCTCCATAATATTTATTCCAAAACGCCTGATAATAATTTATTCTGGTATCCAAATCTTTAAAATAATTATCGGCCGCTACTGCGCGCTCATACATTGCACGAATGTTATCTGGATTTTCCTTTAAGGTCTTCTGAAACCAATCGAATGCTTTTTTGTGGTCTTCCAAATATTTATAGGTTAGCGCTAAACTAAAATATTCGGCATCTATAGGCTGATCTTTAATTTTAATCGCCATAAGTAGGTGCAATTCTGAATTTTCAAAATCCCTAGTTTGTGCATATAATTTTCCTAATAAATAATGTGTGCTGGAATTTCCCGGTTCATACAATAAAGCCTGCTTATAATTTTCAATTGCTTTTTCGAAATTACCATCTTTATAATATGCAAAGGCCAGCTTTGTATGAACAAACTCACTTCCCTGTCCCAATTCAATAATCTTTTCGTAATGCGGTATCGCCTCATAAAACACCGCCATTGTCGAATACGTTTGTCCTATAATAGAATGCAGTGAGACATTATTCTCTTTTTTTTCTAATCCAATTGAAGCTAATGCAATAGCTTCCTGATAATCCTTATTTTTAAGTCGGTTTTTTGCAAGTTTATAAAGTGCATTTTGATGATAGGTATCAAGCTCCTGTGTTTTTGAAAATAATGCCAAAGCAACACTATCATTTTCCATTCTCTCGTTAGCTAATCCCCGCGAATAATAGAATTGTGCATTTTTGGGGAAGCGGCTGTTTAACTTAGCAAAAAGACTATCCGCTCTTTCCAGCGCTCCTAAATTCAGTAGCGCTTCGCCGTAATTTAAAGCAGCTAAAACACGAGTAGAATCTCTATTTAAAATCTTCTGATAAGTTTCTAATGCCTCAGTATCATTATTATTTGCTTTGTAGTATTTAGCCAAATCTGCAAGTATTCTTACTGAAGAAGTATCTTCTTTTTGCATTAAGGTAATAGCCTCCTCGTATTTACCAACAGCATATAAACTATCAGCAATTTTGCTGTTAGACTGGGCTATAGCAGATGTAGAAATAAAAATTACAATAAGGAACAGATAATTTCTCATAGCATGATATTAACTGAAAAACCTCAGTGTTTTGAGGTTTTTCTTAATTCTAATTACTTTTAAACCGTCACTCTAATGAAGCTGAAAAACTATTGGTAAAGAATACATTACCGATGTCGCAACACCTCTTTGTTTTCCCGGTTTCATTTGAGGCATCAAACTTATTGCCCTTTTAGCTTCATTTTCTAAATCAGGGTGACTTGCTCTAGCCTTAATATCTCTAACATTACCATTTTCATCAATTCGAAATTGAGTAATTATTCTTGCTGTTTTACCTTCTTCTAGTATTTCTTCTCCAACTCCTAAATCAAAATTATCAACAATAAAATGCTGAACTTTTTCACTCATACACGACTTACGAGCTTCGTTAGTTTTCAAGTCTTCACAACCAGGAAATACAGGAACTTCTTCAATAACTGAAAATGGAACATCTGCACCTGATGAAGAATTGAAAGGCTCAACTTCAACCACATCTTTCTCTTCAAATTGGCCGGCTCCTAATATTTTGTCTTCTACTTCTTTTAGTTTAGTTACTAGTTGAATCTTCTCATCTGAAGTCAGATTATCCCTACTCTCTATTTTTGAGATTAGGTTATCAATATCATTTGATGGATTTTGCGATGCCACATCACGATCATCAGAACAGGATACGTAAATAAGCATCATCGCTAATACTGGCACCACCAGTAAAAACTTGAATTTTGCAATTGCTTTTGATTTTGTCTTCTGTAACATAACTATTCGTTTTTTGATTAATGATTGATTGAAAAATTGATTGGTAAATGATAGATTTTGAGTTTCGAAAGCACTATTGAGCAACTGATTAAAATAATGCTTTTTAGAGGTTTGTTTTAGAACCTGCTCGTCGGCGATAAATTCATGTAATAAAGCTATTCTATTCTGAAAAACATATACCAAAGGATTAAACCAGAATACCACTTTTAGTATTTCAAAAAACAACAGATCGAAACTGTGTTTTTGCGATACATGAATAAGTTCGTGCGCTAAAATCTGTTCGCGTTCTTCGGCTGAAATTTCGCTTCCTAAGAATACAGTTTTCAGAAATGTAAAAGCCATTCTGGAATTAGGAATTTCAATAACTCTAAAGTCCTTTTTCTCTTCAGCTTTATACTTAAATAACTTCCCTAATACGCTCCATCTCTTAAAGAAGAGCAGCAAACTAATTAAAGATCCGAAGCCATATAGTACCAACCACCAATTTATTGCTGTTGCCTTTTCAGCTGTAATATGAACCGTAGGTAATTGTTCAACTTGCGGCTGGCTCCCTCCTACAAACACCTCGGGTAATTTAATCGTATTATTAATCGCCGTGACGGCAGATGCAGGTAAAACTTCAGAAAATATACTAAAACTTGCAAAAGGAAGCACTAATGCTAACACGGGAGTTAGCAACAAGTACCAACGGTTTGCCGTAAAAAAGGTTTCCTTTTTCAGAAACAATTCATACACCAGCAAAAACGCTAATTGAAATAATATTATTTGTAGTACATATTTTAGCATCACTATTCATCTTTATTAATTTCTTTTAAAATGGCTTCCAAATCTTTGGTATCCATTTCGTTTTTCTTCATAAAAAAAGAGACCATACTTTTAAAAGACCCATTAAAGTAATTATTGATAAGCTTATTCATACTCTGGTCGCTATAAGTCTCCTTCTCTACAATAGGAAAATAGATATATCCCTTCCCCTTTTTTCGATGATCCACAAATGCTTTGTTCTCTAAAATTCTAACAATTGTAGACACCGTATTATAAGCCGGTTTTGGCTCTGGCATTTCTTCGATGATCGTTGCAACATTGGCTTCTTTTAGTTGCCAAAGTATTTGCATAATCTCTTCTTCTGCTTTAGTTAATTGCTTCATCTAAATTATTTTATAGGGTCTTTTGTTACTGATAGCGCTAATATAAACTAATCATTTAGTTTAAACTAACATATTAGTTATAAATTTCAATATTTAACATTCCTTACATTTTTAACAGGAATCAAATTCAGAATTAACTTTAATAGAAAACTAACATTAATGATTTTAAAATATTCTATATTGAATTGACAAAAATTTGATAGAACCAATTATTATGAAACAGTCTCAAGACCCGAAAAAATTGCCATCAGCAATCGAAAATCTTGAAGTATTAAAGAAAAAATTCAGCACTAACAAGCCACTTATTTTTTTGGATTTTGATGGTACTTTGGCGCCCATCGTAGAAAATCACGAAGATGCGGGAATGGATAATGAGACTAAAGAAATTGTAAAGCAACTATCCGAAAATTATGCTATTGCCGTAGTTAGCGGTCGAGGCTTAAGTGATGTTCGCAATAAAGTGGGCTTGCAGGATATTTATTATGCCGGCAGTCACGGATTTGAAATTGCAGGTCCTAATAATTTTGAAAAGGATAATGAGGAAGCGCAAAAAATGCTTCCGGTTTTTGACGAAATTGAAGAAAAACTTCAGGAAAAATTGAGTGCTATTGAAGGCGTTCGATTTGAACGTAAAAAGTTTACTTTGGCTATTCATTACCGCCAGGTTTCGGAAGAAAAAATTTCAGAATTTCATTCTATAATCGAAAATGTTGTAGAAGAATATCCAAAATTACATAAAGGCGACGGTAAAAAAGTAGTCGAAATAAAACCTAATATCGAATGGCATAAAGGAAAAGCGGTTAATTTTCTTCGGAAAGAATTAAGTACAGCAACTAATCCTTTTTCTATTTATCTTGGTGATGACACGACAGATGAAGATGCTTTTAGAGAAATGGGAAACGGTTACGGAATTTTAGTGGGAGAGCACGGAAATGATTCTTATGCAGATTACCGTGTAGAAAACATTACAGAGGTTAAACGCTTTTTAAAAGAGTTACTTTAATAGTTTCTTAATAATAAAAACTTATGACATTAATCCTTATTACTTTAGCCGTGATTTTACTAATTGTAGGAATCGTAGGCAGTGTTTTACCGGTACTTCCCGGTGTACCGATTAGCTGGTTAGGATTATTGGCGTTTTACTTAATTCCTGGTATAGAAATCGATTATTGGTTTCTTGGGATCACATTAGTTGTTGCCATTACTATCTATATTCTGGAAATGGTAATACCTGCCATGGGCACTAAAAAATATGGCGGTAGCAAAGCGGGAATGATTGGTACAACCGTAGGACTTATAGTTGGTATTTTTATTCCGATTCCGTTTGCGATTTTGATAGGACCATTTGTTGGAGCTTTTATCGGCGAAATCATAAATAAATCTGATTCTAAAACCGCATTACGTGCTGCTTACGGAAGTTTTATAGGATTTTTAGCTTCTACTTTTATGGAATTTATGGTCGCTCTAATCTTCTTTGTGCTCTTTCTTTATAAAGGTTGGGGATATCGCGATTTTCTTTTTGGCAATAGCTAGAAGTAACTTAAATAAAACGCGGAATAGAAATATAAAACTTGGTAGCGGCAGTATCTTTTTCTGAAGTTATTTCTATCTGCCCTCCCATAGTCAACACCAGATGTCGTACTAATTTTAATCCCAAACCATAAGCATCCATACCAATCAGCTTTTCATTTGCATTCATATTAGAGTTCATGATATCTGCAATGGCTTCATGAGAAAGGCAAGCTCCTTGCGATTCTACTTGTATACTGAATTTTGCCATGTCTGAAATACTGGTATTCTTTAATCCTAAAATCACATTTATCACCGAATCTTCCTTACCAAACTTAATAGCATTGGATATCAAATTACCGGCTAACTGAACAATTTTTTGTTTTGAAAACTTCAAATTTTGATTCCCAGCTAGTAGTTCAATATTCAATTCTAAATGTTTTGTATTTCCTAAATCAGAAAACAGTTCCAGAAGCTTGTTTTTTAAAGCTAATAGTGTGATACTTCCTTTTTCGTAATGAAGAAATTCATTACTATTTTTTTCTAATGAATTTCCTATAATATCAATAAGTTCAGAACTACTGCGACCGGCCAGATTAAAATATTTTTTTAGCGTAGCTGAATCACCTTCTTGCTCGGCCAGTTTGCTTAAGCCTAAAATACCGCTCACCGGACCTCGAAGTTCGTAACCAAGTTCCCTTTGTGCAGCATGCATATCGTGAAAACGACGATTCACTTCAGCCATTTTTTTTAAAGCTTCCAATTTCTCGACAACTTCAGCACCAATTAATTTTAAAAGATATCGCTGATCTTCTGAAATATTCTGTTTCACCTCATCAATAATACACAAAGCACCAATAGCATTCCCTGCGGCAGATTTTAAAGGAAGTCCTAAATAATAACAGTACTTTTTGTCTAAAGGCACATCAAAACGATCATCATCCCTAAAATTATCTACTTCAAAAAACTCATCCTGACCTATCGTATATTGACAAACCGACTGTTCCCTGCGCATCACACCGGTTTCCATACCGTTGGCGGCAATAGACCATTGCCAATAAGAATCTAAAATATTCACTAAGGATAGATTGGCTCCGGTAATTTTAGAGGCCATCTTTGTTAAATTTTCAAACATTTCTTGAAGACTCTGGTAATCCAGATCGAGTTGAGAAACTTCAAGAACTCTTTTAAATTCCTCTTCGGAAGAATCGTTAGGTGCTATCATGATGTTGGTTAAAAATCAGATTAAATTACACAATATCAGCAATATATACAACTATTATTATTGATATGCTATTCTGCACCAGAAGATAAAGGAACTCATCATTATCCAAAAAACTAAAAATTCTAGTTTGATTAAATTTTATGTTAATAGCATAAAGAACTCATAACTATATAATTAACAAAGGTTTATATGCAATTATATCTATCGTTTTAGAACGCTTAACTAATTTTACTTTTAAACCAACAAGAACTATTGTTATGAAAAAGAACCTAATTAAACTATCAGTATTAGCCTTTGGCTTTACAAGTATTATAAGTCTATCATCTTGCAAAAACACAAATTCAGACGCTGAAATGGACACGCAAGCAGATGAAGAAATGGATATGCAAAATGAAACAACAGACAATTCTTATCCAACCAATGCTACCGCAGAATATTTAACCTATGTAGATCGTGGGGGTGATTATGGTGACGATATGGAAGAAAAATTATATACCAGAGAAGCTTTAAATAAACTGGCTGCTGCTGTAAAAGAGAAATCACAAGATCTTAACGCTAAACCTAGTGATAGCCTAAATGCTATTACAACTGAAATGGATGGTGATATGGATGAAGCAGATACCACAATTACTACCAATAATTTATATAGTAAAGGACAGGTTATCGTTGGAGTATTAGAAAACCTTCAGAAAGATAATTACCCAGACCTATCGAATGAGGTTATGGAATTAAAAGAAAGTTGGAAAAAGCTTAAAGCAACTAAAAAAACAGATTATACAAATACCGATGTAAGCGCATTTTTTGATGATGCAGCAGATTTATTAGAAGAAATGATTACTGAAACCCCAAACGGAAATATTTCTGCAAGTTATAGCAGTAAGGATTCTACCGTGTACAGTAAACAAGCTGACACCATTGAAGTAAACTAATAAAAGACTTCTTAGAAAAATTAAAGCCGCCTTTTGGCGGTTTTTTTTTCGCCCTAACTTAAAAACCATTCTAAAATATAAGGCGCCAGTAAAGCGGTAATTATACCATTAATGCACATTGCCAAACCACTATAAGTCCCGGCAAATTGGTCTATTTCGAAAGCTTTAGCAGTTCCTATTCCATGCGCCGAAGTGCCTAAAGCAGATCCTATCGCCTTATTATTTCTTATACCTGTCACTTTTAAAACATAGGGCCCAAAAGCATTTCCTAAAATGCCGGTAACAATTACAATACCTGCAGTTATTTCTGGAAGTCCGTTAGTTATTTTTGCGATTTCAATGGCTATTGGTGTAGTTACAGATTTGGCGACTAACGATCTACTCAGAATTTCAGGAACTTGCCATAGCATTAGTATTGCTAAAACGCTAAGCATGCCCGTAATTCCTCCAGCAAATACAGCGATTAAAAAAACTTTCAAATCTCGTTTAACTTCTTCTAGTTTTTCATACAGAAATACACCCAAGGCGACTACAGAAGGTCCCAGAAAGAAACTGATATATTTCCCTCCTTCATCATAAGTTTCAAAATCGATATTAAAAATTAGTAAAACCGCTATTATTAGTAAAACTGAAATCAATACGCGATTAAATATAACGTAATTGAATTTGCTTTTTATTTTTCCTGAAAGGAAATAAGCAATTAAGGTAAGAGTTATTCCAAATATTGGCTGAAGTAAAAATGGTTTCATTTTTTATCCAGTTTTTGAAATAAAAATCCGGTGATATAAAGTGAAAGCAATGTACTAAATACAACTGCAGTAGTAACAGGAATCCAGTATTCTGCAATCAAATTAGCATATACCATCAAACCCACTCCGTAGGGAATAAAAAAGACTACCATATACTTTACTAAAACATCTGAAGCTGGTTTTACATCTTCTAATTTTACCAGTTTGAAGAGCAAGGCTAAAAAAATAAGCAGCATTCCTATAATATTACCCGCTACAGGTATATCTAATAGATAATGGATTAATTCACCCAAAAGCAGAAAACCAAAAATATAGATTAGCGATTTCAACATTATTGATAAATATATTGAAGATCGGCATGATGTAATTTTAATGAGCAATCATATATTTCTTCGGAAAGAATAGTTGTATTGCGCAAATGAAAGTAGAGCGCTTCAGCCGGTTCACCTTTTTGCCCTTTAACGTTTTTGTTCTTTGTTTCTGCCAGAATATAAAAGCGCATAGTTTAAAACTAATCTGAAATATGAATTTGCAATATATAAATTCAGTAATCCAAAATGAAAGATGTGGATTTTTTTATATCATGATTAAGTTTACGAACTTTGGAAACAACGCTACAAAACAAAAAATGCTGGATTTTATAATTATTGGTGCAGCGCAAGCTGGCCTCGCTATGGGATATTATCTTAAGCAAGCTGGATACAATTTTATTATTTTAGATAAAGAAGAAGAAATTGGTGCTTCCTGGCTTAATCGATGGGATTCGCTAAAATTATTTACTCCAACGGAGTTTAATCACCTTCCGGGAATGGAGTTCCCTTCGAAAAAGGGCCATTATCCTTCGAAAACCGAAGTCGCTAATTACTTTAAATTGTATACTGAAAAATTTGAGTTTCCAATTCAGTTAAACACACTGGTAACTTCAGTTTCTAAAGAAAGAGCTACATTTTTAATCACGACTGAAAAAGACCAATTTCAGGCAAAAAATGTAGTTGTAGCTACAGGCCCATTTCATATTCCTTACACTCCGCCATTTTACAAAAAACTAGACGAAACGGTTTTTCAAATCCACAGTAACTTTTACAAAAACCCACATCAACTAAAAGAAGGAAATGCATTAGTGGTTGGCGCAGGAGATTCAGGCTTTCAGATTCTGGACGAAATTTCTTCAACTAATCGAAAAACTTACTTCTCTGGAGCTACAGATGTAAAAGTGCTTCCGCAGGAATTATTAGGAAAAACATTATGGTGGTGGTTTTCTAAAACCGGATTTCTTAGTTTCAGCAAAGATTCCTGGCTTGGACGAAAAATTAATAATAGTCGGCAACCTATTATCGGCACCAATGTAAAGGAAATTCTATCGCGACCAAATGTAGAAGCTGTTGGCAAAACTTTAGATGCTGAAGGTGAAATTATTTCTACGGAAAAAAAAGAGATCTCTGATATTAAGAATATCGTTTGGGCGACCGGATATCGACCTAACTTTGGCTGGATTGATGGTTTAGAACTAACCAAAGATGGCTATCCAAAACATAAACGTGGTGTAAGCAACACTAAAGGACTATATTTTATAGGACTCCCATGGCTGCACACCCGTGGATCGGCAACCTTGGGAGGTATTAAAAATGATGCAAAATATATAGCTGATTTTATCGAAAATCAGAATTCCTGACGTTTGTAATTTTCAGATGGCAAGACCAAAAACGGAATTTTCACATTGTAAGCCACTTCGTGTACTAAGGAGCTGAATAGTAATTTTTCGATAAAAGTGTGTTTGTTTTTTATCATCACTAGCATTTCAACCGGATTCTGCTTTTGGTATTCCTTTAGAGCTTCCATTACACTATCTCGGTTTATTCTTCCAAAGACATAACCATTCTCATCGAAATACTCTTGCAATGCCTGTTTAGATTTCTCTTGGTTTTCATCCAGATCTTTACCAAAACTTACATTCAGAATATGCACCGTAGATTTAAATTGGTCTATAATACTTTTTAAAAACCAAAGATTGTAAGCTTCGAAGTCTAATTTTAAATCGTTCGGAAAAAGAATATTCTTCGGCTCTAAATAAGCTGCACCGGCTGGAATAGCTAACAATGGGCATTTTGCAGCCTTAATCGCATGCACTGTATTGGTACCGAAAATTAATTCACTCCCATCCTGAGCGCCTTCAGTTCCCATCACGATTAGATCGATTTCTTGTTGAGCTACTCGTTCTTTAATTTCTTCATGTAACATTTTGAAAGTTGAAACCAACTCAAATTCATGATATTTATTAGGAAGATCTTCTTCAATACGTCTTAGAAAGCGAGAGAGATTTTTAGTGGAGTTTTCTTTGTAAACCCCATACAAACTACTGTAAATAATGAAATCTGCGTTATAAAGTGTATTCAGCAAAATAAATTTAGTGCGTGAATTTTTAAATAACTGCATGGCATATTTGATCGCATTATAAGAGTTTTCTGAAAAATCGGTTGGCAAGAGTACGGTTCTCATAACTAATAATTTTCATCTAAATTACGAATACTGAGGATGATGAATTATGACAATTATCAGATTTAAAAAAAGAGAATTAACAGTGTGTTATGAGGCTTAGCAAAATTTATACTTAATTTTTGCCACCGTACCGCAATAATCGTTTAGATGGAAAGAGAAGCAATAGATACAAAAAAAGAGCATAATCCTTTTAAGCTCAAATTAAAAGGATGGTGGGAAGTACTAAAACAAATATATTCTGAAATCGGTGAAGATAAGGTTAGTATCGTTTCTGCCGGAGTCGCATTTTATGCGTTTTTAGCTGTCTTCCCTGCAATTATGGCACTTATTTCTATTTATGGCTTAGCGACTGATCCACAAGATATCGAAAGACAAATTAGCGAACTTTCGGCCATGATGCCTAAGCAAGCATTTGAAATTCTACAGCAACGTATTGATGTTTTTCTAGAATCTCATGGCGATAAACTGGGATGGGGAACTTTATTTGGTATATTATTTAGTATCTGGAGTGCCAATAAAGGGACAAACGGATTATTAACCGGCGTGGATATCGCATACGATACCGAACAAGATCATAATATTTTTAAGCAATATTTAATGGCCTCTATTTTTACTGTTGGAGGACTTGCAATGTTGATTTTAAGTATGGTGCTTATCGTTGGGTTTCCTGCACTAGTACATAAAATTGGATTGCCAGAACATTTAGAAAATATTATTAGCTGGTCCAGATGGTTGATATTGGCGGTTTTAGTCTGTATTTTTTTATGCATGGTTTACAAATTTGCACCTGCCAGAAAACAACCCGCTCTTCGCTGGGTAATTCCCGGAGCCATTTTTTCTACGCTTGTGTGGTTAGCTGCTTCTTACGGATTTTCATTTTACGTGAGTAATTTTGGTAATTATGGTGAAGTTTATGGTTCAATTTCCGCGGTGGTCGTGTTGCTTATGTGGCTATACATCACCTGCTTTATTATCCTATTAGGCGCCGAGATTAATACTGAAATTGTTGACCATCTAATTAATGTAGAATTAGAAGCTAAAAAAGAAAAATAAGAAACCAATAGCTGAAATTAATAGCAATAGAGATTAGCTAAAAACAGCGCTCTTTTTTCTGCTGAAAAAAATCTCAAAAAAGTAGAGGAAACTTTTAAGCCGAAACGTTTCTGAAGTCTTGCCTATCCCGTAACGATGAATTTTAAATGATCTTATTGACTGTTTCTAAAAGCAAAAGAAGTTTCTTCAAATCTAAATTAAACCACAATTATTTTCATGTTTAACTTTATCGCTTTATCTTTAAACAAAAGATAAAACATGAAAACTTCAGAAAAATTTAATCTATCCGAAAGGCAGATCGATCGTGTGATCGCTATGGCTTGGGAAGACCGTACTACTTTTGAAGCGATTGAATATCAATTTGGACTTACAGAAAAGGATGTTATAAAATTTATGCAAGAACAAATGCATCCTAGAAATTGGAGAAAATGGCGAGCAAGAGTTCAGGGTAGAAAAACAAAACATCAAAAATTAAGAAACTTTGAGTCTGGTAGATTTAAAAGTAGCAGACAAAGACAAATAACTGGTAACCGACTTTCTAAACCGAAAAACTAATGGCACCAGAAACCGACTATAACCTATCATCCTTAGATCTATTTTTAAGCAACAAAGATGCTGAAGGTAAAAATTTGCCTATTCAGCAGCTTCATCCACTTACTAGCTTGGACGTTTTTGCCAACCATTCTGATAGGATAAGAGATAGAGCCCGCAAAAAGATAGAGTTAGCATCTTTAGTTTCATTGAGCAAAAAATATAGCTGGAATACTAATTTAGACTTTATTTTAGATGAAGATTACGAAGCTATACTGCTAACCAAAGCAGATCAAACGATCCTTTGGACAAATAAAGGATTTTCTGCAATGACGGGATACCCGGCGAATTTTGCGAAAGGCAAGAAACCTAAGTTTTTACAGGGAACTAAAACATCTGTAGCAACCAGAAAGAAAATTAGAAATAAGGTTTCTTCTCAAACTAACTTTTCTGATATTCTTTTAAACTACCGGAAAAATGGTGAAGAGTATTTGTGCAAAATTGATATTTATCCCATAAAAAATAACCTCAAAGAGGTGACTCACTTTCTGGCTTTAGAAAAAGAAATTTATGACAATTGAAGAGCGCATCGCTAAATCTAAGACAAGTCTTTTTAAAGCTGTTTTTCCAAATACCACGAATCATTATGACACGCTTTTTGGTGGTACTGCCATGCAAATGATGGACGAAGTTGCCTTTATCACCGCCACGCGATTTAGCAGACAGCGTATGGTAACCGTAAGCAGCGATCGTATCGATTTTCAAAAACCAATTCCTGCCGGAACTTTTGTAGAACTAATTGGACAAGTTGCCCACGTTGGTAATTCTAGCTTAAAAGTAAATGTAGAGATCTATACTGAAGAAATGTATTCAGACCATCGAGAACAAGCGGTGAAAGGAGAATTCACCTTTGTAGCGATCGATGAAAATAAAAAACCCGAACCATTAAAAATATAAAAAAAAGCCATGACAAATTTATCATGGCTTCAAAATATTTGGGGCAAAAAAGTGAACTATTCAGTATAATAATAGACTGCTGAAGCACCAGATAACGTGTTATTAATTTGTGGTGATTTATTTCCGCTAGCAGTACTTGCTTCATCGAAAGCAAGAACTTTACCGCCTCCATTAGCTAATTCAGCAATAAATACCATATCTGAAGCTGCATCGTAAGATACATTAACCGGGTTTCCTAAGTTTGTATTATTTCCACCTACTCGCATTTGATCGTTAAGTTCGATCATTCCGCCATCCATAGTAGCGCTTAATTTACTATCAAAATTAGTAATTACGTGAAAAGCACCATCATCATCAGATCCTGCATCACCAATATCTGTCATTACCATAGTACCGCCATCATAATCTAATCCATGCGTTCTAATAATTCCTTCAATTTCTACTGTTTTAGTCGCAGAAACTTCGGCATCGGTTGTATTCATCGCAACAAAATCATCTAAAATGGCTAATTTATTTGTGGTATCGACCACTGCATAAAGATCGTCGCCTACAAATTCGATACCCCATACCTTAAAATCTACGGTAACTACATTTCTTAATTGAAATCCAGAAGATGTTTTGGTATAAATAAAGAATCTTCCGTCTGCTGTACTATCGTCTCCGTCAACATCAGCATTATCAGCAACTACGTAAAACATTCCGTTTACCGCAATATCACGCGGACTTTCTAGTTCTGAATCGCTTGATATATCCAAATCAACATTTAAGTCGATTCCAGTGTCTAGCATTTCTATACCCGCATAACTCTCCAGGCTGGTAGATGATCTTGATACAATAGTAAATGAATCATCATTGCCATCGTAATAAATTCCTTCAGTATCATCTGAAGAGGTTTCGTAAGTGGTCATTTCAGAACTATTAAGATCGTAACGAGTTACACTTCCATTATGACTCGTAGCATAAAGATATGCAGTTTCTGAAGTATTGGTTGGCATTTCACCCAATCCATCGTCATCATCGCTACAAGAAACTAAAGCAGTTCCTAGTAGAAGCATAAAAATTGGTTTAATAATCTTTTTCATGTGTTTAAGTTTTTGTTGTTGTGATATTTACGTGATTTTAGACGGAAGGGTTTTAGGATACCATACTACACCAAAACTCGTTTATACATAATAATCTGATATACAGTTAATTAAAAAATATAGAGATATTGCTTTTAACTTAGGTTTATCAAAAGATTAAGAATGAATTAGATCAAATTGCACGAAAAAATCCCTTCTTTCATGGTAGATTTAGGATGTGGGAACGAATTAAATGAATGAGCAAGATATGGTACTAAAAGACAAAGTAGCTCTTATTACAGGAGCAAGCAGTGGCATAGGAAAAGCTATTGCCATTAAATTATCCGAGGAAAATTGTAAAATAGTATTGGCTAGCCGAAATATTGAAAAACTTAAGGAAATTCAGAAAGAATTAAAAACGGAAAGTCTTGCTATAGAAATGGATATTAGCCAGACAGATAGCGTTGCTAATGGATTTAAAAAGGCAGTGGCTAAATTTAAAACCATTGACATTCTTGTGAATTCTGCTGGTGTGATGCCATTAACGTATTTAAAGAATAGACATCTTGATGAATGGTTACAAACCATTGAAGTAAACGTAAAGGGAACACTAAGATGTATACATGCTGTTCTTCCGCAGATGAAAAATAATGAAAGTGGACATATTATAAACATATCTTCTGTCGATGGAAAAGAAGTATATGAAGGCGGTGCTATCTACGGAGCTTCTAAATCGGCTATTATTACATTATCTAAAGCAATGAGAATGGAGCTTTCTCCAGATTACAATATTAGAGTTACCTGTATAGAACCAGGAACTGTAGAAACAAATCTTAGAGATAATATTACCGACGAAGAGCTTCTAAATGACAAAAATTACGATAATGACGAAGAACCTAAATTGCAATCTAAAAATATAGCAGATGCAGTTATTTACGCCTTATCTCAACCAGCGAGTGTGAACGTGAACGAATTATTAATTAAACCAACAGGAAAATCATAAACAATTTATATATGAAAGAGCAAGTAAAATCAACAGGAAAATGGATAGCAGGATATTTAGCAGCAAAAGCTGGTAAAAAAGTTGTTGCTAAAAGCGGATTAATAGGTCTAGGATTTGGAGCTGCAGCAGGCGGAGCTTACATTGGTTACAAGCTTCTAAAAAAATTAAAAAAACAAGAAGATATTAGCCACAACAACCACGAAATTAAAGGAGAAAAGAAAATCGTTGTTTAACAACCACGTTCTTTTAAAACATAAAAAAGCCAGATTCATTCTGGCTTTTTTTATGCTTACTTTTCAATCAATGATTTGTATATTTATTTCAAAATTTTGATGATGAAAAAAATTATATTTTTTCTAGCAGGATTAGGTCTCATTTCGTGCAAAGAAAATGTTAGCTCTTCTAACACTTCAGAAAAAAATCTAATCGTTAAAACTGAAAATGGAGCTATTGAAGGTTTTACCAATAACGATAAATCGGTTCTAAAATATTTCGGTATTCCTTTTGCTCAACCGCCGGTAGATAAACTACGTTGGAAAGCTCCACAAGATGCAAAAGATTGGAAAGATACGTTGGTAACCAAAGCTTTTAAAAATAAACCAGTACAAGCCAATGTTTACGGAGACATGAATTCCCGATCTAACGGTATGAGCGAGGATTGTTTATATTTAAATGTCTGGATACCACAAACTAATTCTAAAGAAAAACTACCCGTACTCGTTTATTTCTATGGAGGCGGATTTTTAGCAGGAGATGCTTCCGAACCTCGATATGATGGAGAAGCTATGGCTAAAAAAGGAATTGTTGTAGTTACAGTAAATTACAGGTTAAACATCTTCGGCTTTATGGCCCACCCAGAGTTAAGCGAAGAAGCTCCATACGAAGCCTCTGGAAACTACGGATTATTAGATCAGCAAAAAGGCTTAGAATGGGTACAAAACAATATCGCTGCATTTGGTGGTGACCCTAATAAAATTACAATTGCCGGAGAATCTGCAGGTTCCATCTCGGTAAGCGCACAAATGGCTTCTCCCCTTTCAAAAGACATAATGAATGCCGCTATTGGTGAAAGTGGTGCCTCTATTTATCCAACATTAGCGCCCGTTTCTCTGGAAGAGGCAGAAGCAAATGGTGTTAAGTTTGTTGAAAAAGTAGGCGCTAAATCACTTGCAGAATTACGAGGAATGAGTACCGACTCTATTTTCAAATTATATCAAAATGCAGGTAGATTTAATTTTCCTACCGTAATAGACGGTTATTTTTTACCGAAATCTCTCCCTGAAATTTTTAAAGCTGAAGAACAAGCTCAAGTACCTTTGCTAGTAGGATGGAATTCTGCCGAAATTCCCGGATCGGCAATAATGCAAGGTTTAGAGAATACCACAGAAAATTTCAGAAAAAAAGTAAATGAAATCTATCCTGAAGATTACAAAGAAGTTCTAAATCTTTATCCACATTCTAACACTGATGAACTAAAAAAATCAGCAACACAATTAGCCTCCGATCGTTTTATCGTATATAGTACTTGGAAGTGGTTCGACCTGCATCGAAAAAATTCCAATCAACCTGTTTACCGATATTTATTCAGCAAAATTAGACCAGAACTAAAAGACGATTCTAAACAAGCAGGATTGGCTGGCGGCACTAAAAAGAAAGCTGAAAAAAATTCTGAATCGCCAAAACCAATTGGTGCTCCTCATGCTTCAGAAATAGAATACTTTTTAGGAAATCTAGATC
The DNA here is from genome assembly GCF_030409505.1 of Zunongwangia endophytica. NCBI lineage: Bacteria > Pseudomonadati > Bacteroidota > Flavobacteriia > Flavobacteriales > Flavobacteriaceae > Zunongwangia > Zunongwangia endophytica. Next base: position 2,644,379 of record NZ_JAUFPZ010000002.1, read on the forward strand.
GAAATAATGAATATTCTTGGACTCAAGACGATTATAAAACTTCTGAAACCATCCAAAAATATATCGCGAATTTCATTAAAACCGGAAATCCTAATAATGAGGAATTACCGAAATGGAATCCAGCTAAAGAAAACGATCAAAATCCACCAATATTAATAATTGACACCGAATCTAAACCTGAAAATGCTACTAATGATGAACGATTTTTATTTTTAGATCAATACTATCAGAAATAAATTTTAAAAAGCCCTCTTTAAAAGAGGGCTTTTTTATTTAGAACACTTATCACAAAGTCCTTTTACCACTAGATTCGCGTCGGTGGCTTTAAAACCATTAGGCAGACTAATATTGGGTATAGTTTGATCGGTTAGACATTGCGTTTCCCCACATTTAGAACAGTGAAAGTGTAAATGCAGTTTATCACTAACATTGCCTTCTTCTAATGTTTGCAGCGCGTATTTAGCCATACCGCTACCGTCTTCAATTTTGTGTACCAGACCTTTTTCTTCAAACAATTTCAAACTTCTAAAAAGCGTGGTGCGTTCGGTTTTATCAAAAGCAGCTTCAATATCATTTAAGCTCATCGCCAAAGATTCTTGCGCCATAAATTTATATACTAACAAACGTACTGCTGTAGGTCTAATTCCTTTTGCTTTTAAAATCTCTTCTATTTCTTGCATACTATTAATGTGAGTGACCACCCTCGCCTTTATTCATTTCTGCCTGCAAATAATAGGCATTATTTAAAGCAAATTTTGCGTCTTTCTCTTCAGGATTCATAAATGTAACACTTATCCAGTCGCCATCCTCAACATCAGTTTTAACTTCAACCGGAGAAAACATCCAGTTGTCATTATTTTTTTCAGCTTTAAAAATATAATCTCTACCGTTTTCAGTAAAAATAGCTGCTGTTGGTAAAGCTTCAGTTTCGTTATTTTCAGTAATAATTCTTCCTGTAAGATACATTCCCGGAATTAAGTTTTTAGGCTTATTCTCAATTTCAGCATGAATATGAACAGCCTTTGGATTTTCTTCAAACGCCTGCCCTACCGAGATGATTACAGCTTCCATTTCTAAATCGGGTCTTGATTTTAAAGAAAGCATCACTTTTTGCCCATTTTCGACATTTTGGATGTCTTTTTCAAAAACCATCAAATCTGCATGAACATCGTTGGTATTTAGTATTTCGAAAAGTTCGGTTTGTGCGTTTACATATTGTCCCGTCTTTACATTCACTTTTTCAACAGCACCGTTAATCGGACTAATAATAGAGACTTCTTGATATATTTTGCCTTGTATGATCTGGTTTGGATTGATATTTAGCAATTTTAATTGCGTTTTTAAACCACTCGTCGCTTGTTTTGCATTCTGAAATTCGGTTTCTGTAATCTGAAATTTTTCTCCGGAAGACACCCCCGCATCATAAAGCTTCTTTTGGCGCGCGTATTCTTTTTCTTTAAGCTGAAATTGATTGAATGCATTTAAAAATCGAGTTTGAATATCCACAATTTCAGGATGCGAGATATAGGCTAGAACTTGTCCTTTGCTTACTGGATGACCTTCAATCACCTCGATACTTTTAATATTTGCGCCATAAACCGTAGTTACCGAAGCTTCATTTTGCGGCGGCACTTCCAGCTGTCCATTCGCTTTTACCATGCCTGCCATATTTCGAAGCTTAATTTCACCAATTTTTATTGCTAAAGCATCAAATTGGGAGGCACTAATTTCAACTCCGTTTAATTCTTCATGCGAATTTTCTTCAGCATTAATTTCTGCAGTACTAGATTTCTCTGCTACTTCTTTCGTTTCTGCATTTCCGCAGGCTATTAAAAAGCCCAGTAACAGCAAACTTATAATTGAATATATTTTCATTGAATTTCGTTTTATTTGTTTTCAGCAATTCACTTAAAAACTGATTTGATTAAATCTCGTTTACAGAGTAAAATTTAATTTCAGCATAAGCCAACACATATTCTCTGGCGGCATCGATAGCATCCAACTCGGTTTGCAAAGCTTCTTCGAGGTTTTGAATAAAAGCTACATAATCTAATGCGCCTTCATTGTAGGCTATAATTGTTCCTTTTCGCTGTTTTTCAGCAATCGTTAAGGCTTCTTGTTCGTAATATTCCCACGAAATTTTCCAGCTTTGATACTTCTGTAACGCTTGTTTTCGCTGCATTAAAAACTCTTGTTTGGCAAAATTGGAGGCTCGATTAGCAATTTCAGCATCGATTTTTGCTGCTTTAGTATTCCCATAACTCTTTCCGCTTAAAAACGGAATTGAAATCCCTGCCTGATACATCACATAACCGTCTTCACCTTCAACTTCCTGTTGGCCATATTGCAAATTTAAGGTGGGTAGAAAAGTTGATTTTTCTTTTTTAAAATTTGCTTCAGCTACTTGTTTTCGTTGTTCCGCAGCATCTAAATAAGGATGTCTGGAAGACGTACTTTCAAAACTGTTTTCAATTGATTCCATTAATAACGAAGAAGCAACCGTCATATCCTGGCTTTCGCCTAACCATAAATTCAATTCACTCAACGTATTAATGTAAGCAACTTTAGATTGCCGTGCTTTTACCAGAATTTGATTTACTTTATTCTGAGCATTCAGTTTTTCTAATTCCGAGATTTCTTCAACTTCATATCTCAGGTTAACAGCATCATTAAATTTCCCGTAAATAGAATCAAGCTCTTTGTAAAGTTCAAACTTTCGCTTCGCGACATAAGCTTCTCCCCAAAGTTTTCTGATTTTAGTAGCCACTTCGATTTTGGATAAATTAAGCTGATTTTCTGCTAATTTCAATTTCTCCTTTTGAAGTTTTAATGCGGAAGCAATTCCGAAGACATTTATATTTTGCTGGCTAAAACCAATACGAGTGTACACTCCATTTCCGTTATCCAGCTCTTCCCCGGCTGTAAAAATGGTCGTTTTCCCGAAATCCCAAGCATTCTTTTTTAAAGCTTCCTCTTTTTCAACTTCCAGTTGCTTGTTCTTTAAGAGTGGATAATTTTCCAATCCTATTTCTACCGCCTGATGCATAGTTACTTCCGGTAACAGCTCTATTTCCTGAGCGTTACTGAAGTTTGGCAAAATCATCAATACAATAAAACCGGCTCCGGCTAACTTTCTATTATTTATTCTGAAATTAAATCCAACTTCTTCTACCCATTTATATAGAATTGGTAACACAAAAAGCGTCAATAATGTTGAAGTTATTAATCCTCCAATTACTACTGTAGCTAACGGTCGCTGCACCTCGGCCCCGGCTGAACTTGAAATTGCCATTGGCAGAAAACCAAGCACATCGGTTAATGCAGTTAATAAAATTGGACGGATTCTTCTTTTTGTTCCTCGTGAAATTCGTTGTTTTAGATTGGTTTCTCCTTCCTCTTTTAATTCATTTAAACTACTTATTAAAACAAGTCCGTTTAACACTGCTACACCAAAAAGTACAATAAAACCGACTCCGGCTGAAATACTAAACGGCATCCCGCGTAACCAAAGTGAAATAATCCCGCCAATGGCGGCCAAAGGAATTGCCATATAAATCATTAGTGTTTGTTTAAAAGATTTTAGTGCGAAATAAATAAGAATAAAAATGAGTAATAAGGCTATAGGAACTACAATTTTTAAACGTTCACTCGCCCGTTCTAAATTCTCGAAAGCCCCGCCATAGCGTATAAAGTAACCAGCAGGCAACTCTAATTCTGCATCTAATTTATTTTGGATATCATGAACGACAGACTTCACATCTCGATCCCGAATATTAATCCCAACATACGTTCTTCGATTGGTATTATCTCGACTAATTTGCATAGGTCCCGGTTGATAGCTAATTGTTGCGAGTTCGCTTAAGGGCACACTACTACCATCTGGGAGATTAATGTACAATTGTTCGATATTCGATATATTTTGACGGTTTTCTTCTTCAAGTCGAACTACCAAATCGAATTTTCGTTCACCTTCAAAAACTACTCCGGCTTTAGATCCTGCAAAAGCAGTTTCTATCATTTGGTTTACGCTTTCGATAGTTACACCATAGCGTGCCATTTGCGATCTGTCGTAATCTACCGTAATTTGTGGTAAACCGGCGGTGGCTTCTACCTTCATATCGGCTACGCCTTCGATTCCTGAAATAAGATTCCCTATTTCCTGTGCTTTTTCAGCAAGAATATTTAAATCTTCACCGTATAATTTTACAGCAACATCTTCTCGAATTCCGGTTAGTAATTCATTAAAACGCATTTCTACAGGTTGGGTAAACTCGCAGCTTACTCCGGGAATTTCGCTTATAGTTTGCTTCATTTTTTTTATTAGCTGATCCTTTGTTTTCGCAGAAGTCCATTCCGATTTTGGTTTTAGAATAAGAAAACTATCCCCAATATCCATCGGCATCGGGTCGGTTGGTACTTCAGAAACTCCAAAACGAGTCACCACTTGCTCTACTTCCGGAAAATTATTTAATAAAAGATTTTCGATTTTAGTTGAAGTCGCACCCCCTTCAGAAAGCGAACTTCCCGGTTTTAAAATTACATGAAATGCTAGATCACCTTCATCTAACTGCGGAATAAATTCGCCTCCCATTCTACTAAAAAGATAACCGGCGAAAACCAATAAAATTGCTGCCGAGCAAACAATCCATTTCGAAGCTTTTAATGATTTTTGAAGCAAAGGCTCATATTTTTGCTGAAGCCATCTTACAAATCGATCTCCCCATCCTAATTTTTTGGATTTTTTATTTTTCAGAAATAATGCAGAAATCATAGGCACGTAGGTTAAACACAAGATCATGGCTCCCAGCATTGCAAATATGAAAGTTAGCGCCATCGGTTTAAACATTTTCCCCTCGACGCCCTCTAAAGCCAAAATCGGTAAAAAAACAATCAAAATTATCGCCTGACCGAAGAATGCAGAGTTCATCATTTTTTTAGATGATGTACTCACCAGTTTATTCTTTTCAGTTTGATGAAGCTTATCGGTAATCGATTTTCGACTAAATATAAAAACAGTGCTTTCTACAATAATTACTGCGCCATCTACAATAATCCCAAAATCGATCGCACCAAGGCTCATTAAATTGGCCCAAACATCAAAAATATTCATTAAAATAAAAGCGAAAAACAAGGAAAGTGGAATTGTGCTGGCAACAATTAATCCGCCTCGAAAATTACCTAGTAAAAGCACCAAAACAAATATTACAATAAGTCCGCCTTCTAGCAAATTACTTCTCACAGTAGCTGTGGTATTCGCAATAAGCTCGCTACGATCTAAAAAAGGTTTGATGGAAACACCTTCCGGTAAAGACTTTTGGATTTGAGCTATTCTATTTTTTACGTTTTCTACAACTTCATTAGAATTTGCTCCTTTCAGCATTAAAACACTTCCGCCAACTGCTTCTCCGTTCCCATTTTTTGTCAACACGCCGAATCTTATTGCATTTCCTATACGAACCCTTGCAACATCAGCAATAGTAATTGGGAACTTTTCGTTTTTCACGACAATATTCTCAATATCCGAAATTGATTTTGTGAGTCCTTCTCCTCGAATAAAATTAGCCTGATGGTTTTTCTCGATATAAGCGCCGCCCGTATTTTGATTATTGTTTTGTAAGGCTTCAAAAACTTCAGCCATCGTTACCTGCATCGAACGCAAATCGTCGGGATTCACAGCAACTTCATATTGCTTGATTTTCCCACCTATGCTATTTACTTCAACTACACCGGGAACCATTGCAAATTGGCGTTTTACAATCCAATCCTGAATGCTACGTAATTTTGTTGGTGTGTATTCGTCTTTAAATTCAGGATCAACTTCTAGGGTATACTGATAAATTTCCCCTAACCCTGTCGAAATAGGTCCCATAAATGGTTCTCCAAAACCTTCAGGAATTTCTTTTTTAACCTTAGAAAGTTGTTCCGCGACTAATTGGCGTGGCAAATATGTGCCTACGTCATCGTTAAAAACGATAGTCACCACAGATAATCCGAATCTGGAAACCGAACGAATTTCTTTAACCTCCGGTAAATTCCCCATCGCAACTTCTACGGGATAGGTTACAAATTGCTCGATATCTTCGGTGCCCAAATTAGGCGCCTGTGTAATTATTTGAATTTGGTTATTGGTAATATCGGGTTGTGCATCTACAGGCACTTGTTGCATACTCCAAACTCCGGCAGCAATCAGCACTATGGTAAATAACCCGACGATAAATTTGTTATTGACAGAAAAGTCAATGATTCTATTAATCATCAGAAAATTGATTTAAATTCAGAAATAGGAAACAAGAAGAAGTTTATTGCTGAAAAAATTAAGCCTAAATTCTTCTAAAATTAAATGATTTTCACTTCTGAACTAAACCTGCGGAGGCGGTATAAAATGATCTGTAAACGCTGAAGATGTTGTGATTAAATAACCAAAATGTGTACTTAAAACCGAAGGATTAGAAATTTCAAAACTCGGCAAATTATAGGTCATCATATGATTATGACAGCATTGGCAGTAACAAAATGGTGTACATAGATCAGCTGCGCCATCATGATCGCTATGACTTTCTACGACATAAGTGCGCTCTTCACTATCGCTTGCAGCATCTGAACATGGCAAAAAGCTAAGCGACAAGAATAAAACAGCTAATATGATTCCTATAATTTTCACATTTCAAATATAACATAGCGTATCTGCAATAGCATTGCAATTATTCAAAATTAGTTGCTGATCTTCTAAATTCCTAAAATCGACTTAAAGTTTTTATAATTTCTAGCATCTGTTCGCTACTGAAATTCTTTAAGCTTAATAATTCTGTATCTTTAAAAGAAAAGACCTAACATGAAGTTTTTCATTAATAAACCAGAGGACGCTGTAAACGAATCTATAGAAGGTTTACTTACCGATCCTAAATTAACCAAATTAGACACTTTCCCAGAAGTTCGTGTAGTTACCCGAAAAGAAATCGATAAATCTAAAGTTGCCATCATTTCTGGTGGTGGTTCTGGGCACGAACCTATGCATGCCGGTTTTGTTGCTAAAGGAATGCTTACGGCCGCTGTTTGCGGAGACATTTTCGCTTCGCCTTCTGTAGATGCAGTACTCGCGGCTATTTTAGCTGTAAGTGGCGATAAGGGTTGCTTACTCGTAATTAAAAATTATACCGGTGATCGATTAAATTTTGGACTTGCTGCAGAACAAGCAAGAGCCATGGGCCATAAGGTAGAAACTGTAATTGTAGGGGACGATATTGCCTTGGGAACAGACACTCAGCAACGTGGCTTAGCCGGAACGCTACTAGTGCATAAAGTTTCCGGACAATTAGCTGAAGAAGGCAAGTCTCTAGAAGAAGTATTGAAGGCTGCAAAAAAAGTAGCCGAGAGTGCAGTGTCTATTGGACTTTCACTCACCGAAGGCCAAAAATTCAACAATCCTGAAGAATCAAGATTAGATGATTCTGAAGCTGAATTAGGTTTGGGAATTCACGGAGAGCCCGGTGTCGATGTTATCAAAATGGATAAAGCCGATGCGCTAATTAAAAAAGCTTTAGCAGAATTAAAAAAATATCTTTCTGATGAAGATGAAAAATATGTGTTGCTTTTTAATAATCTTGGAAGTGTAACGCCGCTTGAGATGAATTTATTAGTGCATAGTTTCGATAAAACCGATCTTGCTTCTAAAGTGAAATATTTGGTAGGTCCTACAGCAATGACAACTTCGCTGAATATGAACGGGTTTTCAATCACTTTACTGAAATTAGATGAAGAAATAGAAAAAGCCTTATTAGAGACTACTGAAACTCCCGAATGGCGCATACGAGAATATGCCAAACCAAGCAGCATTAAAAGCCCAGAGCTCCCTAAAAAGATGCAGTTTGAACCTTCAGAAAACGAACATAACAAGAAAGTAGTTCAGGAAATCTCAGCGCATCTAATCGAGATGGAAAAAGAAATGAACGATCTGGACGAAAAAGTTGGCGATGGCGATGCAGGATCCACTTTTGCCGGTGCCGGTAAAAAATTCAAAAGCATTTCAGATGAGTTACCTTATGCTTCTTTACCCGAATTATTTACGACAATTGGCCGAGTATTAGCAAGAGAAACCGGTGGTTCTAGTGGTGTTTTACTATCTATGCTTTTCACCAAAGCAGGCAGTAGTTTGGAAGATGATGATAATGTTGGAAAAGCATTATTAAACGGATTAGAGAAAATGAAATCCTACGGAGGTGCTGAAAAAGGCGATCGTACTATGATTGATGCAATGCAACCGGCCTTTGAAGCTTTAAGCGAAGGAAAATCGATGGATAAAGCTGCTGAAGCTGCTCGTAAAGGCGCTGATGAAACCGCGAATATCACGAATACAAAATCTGGTAGAAGCTCTTATTTATCAGAATCAAGCCTGGAAGGTATTCCTGATCCAGGCGCTGAAATGGTAGCCAGAGTTTTTGAAAAATTAGTTAAGATTCTTTAAATCTGAATTAAAAAAAGTGGTTTAAAAAGCACGAAAATCAACTTTTTAAACCACTTCTTTTTTATCCATTTTGAAATAGTCTACTGCCAGCCACCGCCAAGGTTACGGTACAATTCTACATTCGCTATTAAAAGTTGTTTTTTGATATTGATCAAATTCAGTTCACTTTCCAAAGCGTCACTTTGTGCGGTAAGTACTTCAAGATAATTGGCATAACCTCCTCTAAACAACATTCCGGCATCTTTTAGACCTTTCTGGGTTACTTCAATTCTTTCTTCAGCTATATTATATTCTTCTTTCAGCTTATCCATTTTTGCCAGAGAATTTGAGACATCTGCAATTGCTTCAATAAGATGATCTTTAAAATCTAACTGTGCAATTTCTTTTTGCGTACGCGCAACATTATAGTTGGTTTTCAGTTTTCTATTATTAAAAATCGGCTGAAAAATAGCCCCATTTAACAAAGCAAACCCAGAACTCACAGGATCTAAAAATTCATCTAACTTAAACGAATTTAACCCTGCCGAAGCGCCAATGGTTAAAGATGGATAGCGTAATGCGTTGGCCACACCCGCATCTGCATTTGCTGCAATAAGTTCGTATTCCGACATGGCAACATCAGGTCTATTTTTGATCAATTCTAAAGGAATACCTTTATCATATCGTTTCTGAAATTCAATATCCTCAAAAGAAGTTTCAATATTAATTGAACGAGGGGAACGACCTAATAATCCATTTAGTTTATTTTCCATAATCACATACTGACGCTCCAACTGCGGAATTAAAGTTTTCGCTTTTAGTTTCTGTGATTTGGTCTGTTGAATTGCCAGCGAAGTGGACTCTCCCGCATCATATTGCAATTGCACAATATTTAAGGTGCTATCATTTAAAGCATAGTTTTTCCGCGCAACTTCAATTTGAGATTTAAGCATTACCAGATTAAAATATGTCGAAGCAACCTCAGCAATTAAAGAAGTTTGCACTGCATTCTTAAACTCCTTACTTTTCATAAATTCGGCTCTGGCAGCTTCTTTTTGCCATCTCAATTTCCCCCAAAGATCCAGCTCCCAGTTGGCCTGCAGTGCAGAAGAATATTCTAATCTTTCAGTATAAAGACTGCTTGGAGGATTTTCGCCATGATTCCTGCGAGATCTGTTAGAACCGTAATTATTGTAATTTTCAGAATAATAATCTCTACGATAATCGGCCGGCCGTGCATTTAAAGACGGAAAAAAATTGGCTTTAGATTGTGCTAATTCTTCCATCCCAATTTGCATGTTTTTCATGGCTTTTTTAAGGTCGATATTATTCACCAAAGCCGTATCTATTAACGACTGCAAGGTACTATCTTCTATATATTCTTTCCACGGAATTTCAGACATCGGGATAGTATCGGTATCAATTTCAGCAAGATTTAAAGAATCTGTTTCCACCGAATCCAGGTCTTTTTCTCCTGAATAATATTCCGCTGAAATATCTTCTTTAAACTCTGGGCGTGTATATTCTTCTCCAACTTTACAGCTTACCACGCTTATCATTGCAAAAACTCCTATAAGCGATTTTATAAATCCTGTTGAATATTCAAATCTTCTATCTATAGTTATAGCTGAAAAAAAAGTCATTTTCATCTTTAATTTTTTAGTTGATTTTGGTTTAATCTGCATAACGTTCCAAATTCATTTTATCATGAAGGATCTGGAATACATAGGCCAGTAACGGAATAATAAAAATCCCCAGAACAATACCACTAATCATTCCGCCAGCAGTACCAATACTAACCGAGTGATTTCCTTGTGCCGAAGAACCTTCAGCAAACATTAACGGAACTAAACCAACGGTAAATGCTAATGAGGTCATGATTATCGGTCGAATTCTTAAAGCACTAGCTTCTACCACCGCATCAAAAGCCGTAAACCCAGCACGCCTTTTTTGCGCCACAAATTCTACAATTAGAATCGCATTTTTAGCTAATAATCCAATAAGCATTATGATCCCGATCTGTACATAAATATTGTTATCGATACCCGCTAAATTAATCGCAGTAAAAACTCCGAATATTCCCACCGGTAAGGATAGCATTACTGCCAATGGCAATAGAAAACTTTCGTATTGCGAAGCCAGAATAAAATACACCAGTAGAATGATGATTATGAATACGATGATCGTATCGCCGCCAGAGTTTTTCTCTTCTAAACTCATGCTCGTCCACTCATAGCTTAAAGTTGCAGGCAGTTTTTCTTCTGTAAGCTCTTCAATCATATTCATTACATCACCTGTACTATAACCTTCTGCCGGAGTCACATTTATTTTTGCCGCATTGTATAGATTATATCGATTTACGACTTCTGGCCCATAAGTTTGTTTCAGTTTAACAATCGTATTTACCGGCACCATATCGCCCAGATCATTTTTCACAAAAATGCTATTAAAGGATTCCGGAGATTCTCTAAACTGAATATCAGACTGCATATAAACACCATACTGACGGCTAAACCTATTAAAATCTCCCGGCTGAACTCTACCAAAGTACGATTGAATCGTAAACATCATATCTTTGACGCTTACCCCCATACTTTTGGCTTTTTCGTAATCGATATCTAAGCGATATTGTGGAAAATTAGGATTGAATGAAGTAAAAGCATTCTCTACCGACTCTTGATTATTTAAGGTGTTTATAAATTCGTTCACGATTTGCCCAAACTCACCTAAATCGCCATCTGCTCTATCCTGAAGCATAAACTGCACCCCATCAAAATTACCAAATCCCTGGATGGTTGGTCTTGGATACATATTAAAATCTGTTTCAGGAATATCATTCAGCTTGCTCAATAAATTTTTAATTACTGGTTTTATTTCCTGGATTTCACCTCGATCGTGAGCCGACTTTAATTGTATGTAAGCCAATCCTGATGATGGACTATTTGCATTGTCTACCACATTAAATCCTGAAACGGTATTTACTCCTTTTACAGCAGGTTGTTGTTGTAAAATAGAATCTGCTTTTCTAAGGGCTACGTTTGTACGGTGTAGCGAAGATCCTTCAGGCATCTTCATAGATAATATTAGAAAATTATCATCTTCCGTAGGGATAAATCCACTAGGTGTAATTTTCGATAAAAATACGGTTGCTCCTATAATTAAAGCTAAAGCTCCTAGCCCGATCCATTTATGACCCAGCGTCCATCGTACAATTCCTAAATACTTCTTTGTAAATCTATCGAAGAAATTATCGAATTTCCTAAAACCTTTGTTTCGCAATATTTTGGCTTTTCTATAATGTCTATAATTAGACACTGCTTTAGCCATTCCTCGTTTTTCTTTGTTTTTATTTTTTCCTGCAAAAAATATTTTACTCAAAACAGGGGTTAGTGTTAATGCATTTATTGCTGAAATTAATACTGCAAAAATGATTGTATAGGCAAACTCCTGATAGAACACACCTACCGGCCCGCTTAAAAATCCAACTGGTAAAAACACTGCGGCGATTACCACGGTAATGGATATAATGGCACCTGTAATCTCGTCCATCGCTGAACGTACCGCTTCTTTTACGGGCATGTTGTGATGCGTCATTTTTTCGTGAATCGCTTCCATCACTACAATAGCGTCATCTACCACAATACCAATGGCGAGTACTAATGAGAACATACTAAGGACATTCATGGAAGCGCCTATAATATTTAAGAAAAAGAAAGTTCCTAATAAAGAGGCAGGGATTGAAATTGCTGTAATTAAAGTTGCTCTAAAGTCCTGAAGAAAGATAAACACCACTAAAAATACTAGAATAAAAGCTTCTACTAAGGTATGCTCTACCTGACTCATCGATTCGTCAATCTGATCCCGAACACTGTAGGTAATTTCATAATGAACATCCTCTGGAAATAATCGCGATTGCTGCTCTAATATTTCACGAATTTTGCCATCGATTTCCATGGCATTTGCACCATTCTGTTGCACGATATCTATCGTAACCGATGGTTTACCGTCTAACCTATTCTCACTTGTATAATTAGAAGCTCCAAACTCAACTCTTGCAATATCCCTTAGATGTAAAACTGTTTCGTCCTTAGTTTTGATAACCAGATTCTCATAATCCTCGGGTTGATTAAAACGCCCGTCATGCTTCATGATAATTTCAAAAAGCTCTTCAGAATTTTCTCCAAATTTTCCGGGAGCAGCTTCAAAGTTTTGATCTTGTATCTGATCGTAAACATCACGCGGAGTTAATTGGTAAGAAGCCATTTTTTGAGGATTCAACCATATTCTCATGGCGTAATCTCGTTGCCTAAGAATTGAAGCCTGTGCTAACCCATCTACACGTTTTAATTCTCGCCGTATATTTATTCTGGTAAAGGCATTCAGGAAAGTTTCGTCATAAGTAGGATCGTCACTGTAAATATTGATTGTCATGATACTCCCCTTCATCCTTTTTGTTACTGAAATACCAGCTTCGGTAACTTCTTGCGGAATCATCGATGTAATTGTCGATATTCTATTTTGAATATCGACCGCAGCTAAATCTGGATCTGTGCCCGGTTTAAAATAAACGGTAACTCGCCCTCTACCTGAATTGGTTGCAGTAGAGTTGGCATAGGACATATTCTCTGTACCGTTTATAGCCTCTTCTATTGGTAATAATACAGATTTGGCTACTGTCTCTGCATTACCACCAGGATAATAAACCTGCACACTAACACTTGGAGGTGCGATTTCTGGAAAACGTTCTACCGGTAAAGAAGTAATACTAGCAGCCCCGGCAATAAGCAATATGATGGTGATAACCAGTGTAAGGACTGGCCTTTTTACTATTTTCTTAAACATGTATTTAGGGTTTGGTTCGGCTTAAAAAAAACTTATTATTGAAGTTGCGATAATAATCGACCTCTCTCGATCGGTTTTACTTTTATCCCGTTAGCCAATTTATCAAGGCCTGAAAGAACAATGCGATCGTCTGGAGAAAGACTTTCAGCACTTACGATATAGTTATCGCCAGATCTACCTTTGGTTATAATCTCTCGGCGTTGTGCTATATTATTTTCATCAAGAATAAATACGAATTTTTTATCCTGAATAAATGTGGTCGCACTTTGTGGAACCAAAATAGCATTCGGATAAATTTCTTCCATTAAAATTTTACCGGTGTTTCCTGATCTTAACAATGTATCTGGATTTTGAAATCTGGCTCTTAAAGTAATAGAACCGGTAGTTTTATCAATTTGCCCTGAATTAGCATCGATCTGCCCTGAATACTCATAAACCGATTCGTCTGCAAGAACCAATTTTACTTTACTGTTCATTTTATTAGAAAGAGTATCATTTTTTGCCCTTTCATAATACAGGTAATCTGACTCACTCATGGAAAAATAGACGTAAATATCGTCTACTTTCGATAGTACGGTAAGTGGTTTTTCATCGGTTTGCTTTACCACATTACCAGGAGATTTAGGAATTCTACCCATAAATCCGCTTACTGGAGCTTTTATAGTGGTAAAATCTAGATTGATCCTCATATTAGCCGCTTGTGCCTGCGCTCTTTGCAGAGAAGATAAAGCTACCTGATAATCGGCTTCTACAGATTTCTTTCGAACTTCAGAGATTACTTCATTATCAATTAAAGGCTGCAAACGTTCTAAATCGCTTTTGGCTTTTTCTACTTTAGCTCTTTCCAAAGCAACATTGGCTCTAGCATTTTTATAGTCTTCCATATAGGGTTGACTATTCACTTTGAATAAATCCTGCCCTTTTTCTACAAAATCACCTTCATCTACATAAATTTCTTCTAAAATACCATCTACCTGAGGTCGAATTTCAACGGTTTCGACACCTTCAATAGAGCCAATATATTCAAAGCCCTTCGAAGCATTTTGCTCTTGTAATGATATTACCGGTAATGGTAGCCCTTCATCTTCTTTTTCTTCTTCTTTACAAGAGTGTAAACTAAGTAGTACAAAAGAGAATACTATTAAGGTAAATCGATTTAAAACTGATAGGTTATACTTGTTCTTCATGTTCCAGATTTTTTCTGCCACAGAAAAAGCAATTTGCGTACCGCTACATTTCAAACGTTTTAGAACCTCAATTTTAAGGCTATTTTAAGAATTTTTGGGGTTTTCTACACTAATCACCACCACACAATCTGTTGATTAATGCCACAAAGTTTTAAAAGAATTGGTTGAAGAAGTAAATGAAATGATCTAAAAAACAAAAAAGCCTCTTCCCGAATTAACGGAAAAAAGCTTCTCATTGGTATCTTTCAATTATTGAAAGGCTACCTACAAGTTCCAATCTCTTGGAACAAACAACACAACTAAATTTTCACTTCAAAAAGGCTAAACTCATCTTTGAAGTTTTATGCGATTATTCGAATTTATAATTTGAGCTTCTTTAGAAGTACAGAAAATTACCCAAAAGAAGATTTTAATTGCTAACAAAGTGCCCTATCAAAAAAAGGGCTGGCAAATCTACAATCTAATTTTAAATTTTACAAATTAGATTTTTCTACTTTTGCCCAAGCAAATTTTAGATCAATTGAACTTAGCTAATTTCTATCATTTTTCAAAAATATGCACCACGCGCATATTAAAAGCTATTCCTTACCGTTAAATAACTACTACTGGCTTTTACAGAGATGATGAAAAGTAATAAAAAGATAGTTCAGCAATTAAAACTTGGAAACTCTAAGGCCTTTAAAAAGGTTTACTTAGCCTATTACGATAAGTTATTTCATATCTGTAAAAAATTTCAGTTTAAGTTTTTAACTCCAGAGGATTTTATTCAAGAGGCTTTTGTGAAAATTTACAATAATAGACATCAGCTTAAAGAAGAGGTTTCTTTAGAAGCTCAGATTATTGTGATATGCAAAAACATCATTTATAATCATCTCCAAAGGGAGAAAAAAATAATTCCGTTAGATCCAGATTATCTTAGAAATCAAACTTCTTCAGAAATTTCTGACCAAGATGAGACTGCCGAAAGAAAAGAGAATATTTCTAAGTTAATAGATCTTTTACCTGTTCAGCAAAAAAAGATTTTCAAACTACATAAGCTAGAGAACTATTCTTATAAAGAAATATCGAGCATGACTCAGCTTTCGCACAAAACGATCGCGAACCATATTTATCTGGCTAACAATTTTATTCGAAAAAAAATAAAAAAGGCTTAGGAACTTTTACAATCTCGATTGTATACTATGAAAAGACAAGCTATAATGATTGTTGAAATTTATAAATTGGACATTCTCGATCGCCATCAGCTGATCAATCTTCTAAAAGTTCTTGCATTTAATTTCGCCGACTGCGAAATACATCCGTATGAGTTAGACCATCAAATTTTAATCATTGTTTCGTCGAAAGTAGCGATTAAAGGGAACTTTATTAGCAGCGTTCAAAAAGAAGGCTTTAATTGTGAACTACTACAGGCCTCATGATAGATAAAGACAAAATTGATGCGCAATTTGACGAATATTGGAAAGAAAAACCTTTAGAACATTCCCAAAACAAAAAAGAAAAATCTTGGAAAGATTTCCATCAAACCACAATTAAAAAGAAACGCACAAAAAGACCTTTTTATTTAAAATATGCTGCAGCGGTAATAGTGTTGATTTTAGCCGGTAGTTTTTATTTACTGAATCAACCTCAACAAACTTCAGCTTCCATTGTAAATATTTCCAACCCCAGCGATCATACCAAAGTGATTCATTTACCAGATAGCACAGAGATTAGGCTATACCCACACTCCAAAATCTCTTATCATAAAAATTACAATAAAAACAGGTTAGTTACTTTAGACGGTGACGCGTTTTTTCAGGTAAAAAAAGATAAGCATCATCCTTTTGAAGTTCATAATAACAATCTTATTACGACTGTTCTTGGTACCACATTTACGATAACAACAGATCTTAATAAAAAAACGGAAGTAAAGCTTTATGAAGGGAAAATTAAGATGAATATCGAAGGGCAATCTGAAAGTTGGATACTTTCTCCCGGCGAGGAATTTAGCTATCAGAAAAACACTCCTGAAATCAACCATATTAAAACCTATGTTGATTTTGAAAATGAAAAATTGAAAACCATAATTACCTATTTGGAAAAGGAATATGGTTTCGACATACAGTTAGAAGCGCTGAATTTAAATAAAGAAACAACTTTACGTATTAATAAAGAAGATCATCTGGAAACACCTTTACAGATTATTACTGAAATCCATAATCTCACTTACGAGATCGATATGACTCGTAGAAAAGTTATCCTAAAAAAATAATATTAAAATCCATACATCAAAACATCCTCACCGCATGAAATATCTTTTTTTCTCCTATTTATTCATTTGTAGCGTAAGTCTATTTAGCCAAAACTTAGCTATAAATATTGAAAAAGGGAATACCATAAATGATTTAAAAGATCAAATTGAAAGTCAGTCACCCTATAAATTAGCTTATACGGAAGACATCAAATCTAAAAGCTCTTTTACTACTGCATTTAAATATGAGAACATCAATGTAAAAGATTTAATCAATAATCTAAACACTCAGCTTCCGCAGGAATTCAAACTTCTAGGAAATAATATTACCGTAAAACAACGAATCTCGAATAACAGCCAAAAAGAATATGTGTTATCTGGAATTATTTCTGATGAAAAAAATGTTCCGTTGATGGGAGCTACCGTTAGTATTCCAAAACTACAAAGAGGAACAACATCTAATTTTGACGGTGAATTTTCTATAAAACTCCCACAGGATACTTACCAGGTCAACATTAGTTTTTTAGGCTATCAAACCATCACTAAAACAGTTTCTTTAGATAAAGATCGTAATCTGAATATTCAATTGGAAGAAGGAGGTGAAACCTTGAAGGAAGTGGTGATCGAACAGAACGGAAAGGCCGTTAATATCAAGAAACCACAAATGAGTATGAACAGCCTTACGATGAATGAAATAAAGCAGATTCCTGTCGCAATGGGAGAGCCTGATCCTCTTAAATCGCTTCTTACATTGCCCGGTGTTACTAATGCTGGCGAAGGTTCTTCTGGATTTAATGTTCGCGGTGGTGCTGCCGATCAAAACTTGATCTTACTGGATGATGTTCCTATTTATAGCGATTCGCATTTGTTCGGTTTTTTCTCGGTTTTTAATGCTGATGCTGTTCGCTCCTTAGATCTTTATAAAGGTGGAATACCTTCTAAATACGGCGGTAGAGTTTCTTCGGTTTTAGACATAAAACAAGCTAACGGAGATTATAAAGATTACAAATTTGAAGGAGGGATTGGATTGATCTCTAGCCACCTTAAAGCTGAAGGACCAATAATTAAGGACAAAGCTTCATTTATGATCGCCGGTAGATCTTCTTATGCTCATATTTTTTTGGTTGATAATTCTGCACAGTTCTATGATCTAAATACTAAACTGAATTACCGCTTAAATAAAAATAATTCACTAAGCTTTTCAGGATATTTTGGAAACGATCTATTTGATATTGGCGATAGTTTTGCGACCACGTATGGAAATACGATGGGAAAACTTAACTGGAAGCATCGCTTTAATGAAGATATAAATACAGATTTATCGGTTTTTTATAGCGATTATCAATTCAACTTAGATCTTGATAGTCAAAGTTTTGATTGGGATAGTGCCGTAACAAGTTATGGATTAAAATATGATTGGAATCATTATTTAAGCGAAGCTATTCAATTAAATTATGGATTGGAAGCTACTTATTACGAAACTAATCCCGGCACGCTGTTACCTAAAGACGAAAGCTCTGCGATCAATTTCTTACAATTAGATAAAAAATATGCCTTTGAGCCTTCTGCTTATATAGATGTAAATCATAAAATTTCTGAAAAACTAAATTTAAGATATGGATTACGTTATAGCATGTTTTATCGCTATGGCCCGCAGGTCGTAAACACTTATGCAAATAACAATCCTGCGATGTACAATCCAGATTTCAACATTTATGAAGACGCACCAATTACCGGAAGCACTAATTATGATAGCGGCGAAGTAATAAAGGACTTCTCTAATTTAGAACCTCGTGCCGCTTTATCTTATGCTTTAAACGACGAAACATCTTTTAAAGCCAGTTATAATCGTATGGCGCAGTACATGCACATTATTTCTAATAGCCAATCGCCAACCCCGGTAAATATGTGGACGCCTAGTGGACCATTTATCAAACCTCAACTTTTAGATCAATACGCTTTAGGTTATTTTAGAAACTTCAGCAACAAAAAATATTCGTTAGAAACTGAAGCCTTTTACAAAGACATTAAAAACCGTGTTGATTATGTAGATGGAGCAGATCTAATTGGCAATAATAACATAGAACAGGTATTGCTCAGCGGCAAAGCCAGAGCCTACGGAATGGAATTTTTATTCAGAAAAAATACAGGAAAATTAACCGGTTGGCTTTCTTATACGATATCGAGAGCAGAACAACGTACCGAAGGAAACACTCCAGAAGAACCTGGGATTGCAAACGGAGATTGGTACTTTTCTCCATACGATAAATTACACAATTTGAGCTTTGTGGCAAATTATGAACATACTGAAAAATGGTCTTTTAGTGCTAATTTTTCATTGCAATCGGGACAACCGGTAACTTATCCTAATGGGTATTATGAGCTGGGAGGAATTCATGTTCCAAATTATTCTAAAAGGAATGAAAACCGACTACCTACTTATCATCATTTAGATCTAGCAGCTACGTATACGCCGAAACCAGATAAGAAAAAGGGATGGCAAAGTTATTGGGTTTTTAGTCTATATAATGCTTATAATCGCCAAAATGCGGCTTCCGTTAGATTTACAACTAACGAAGACACCGGATTCAACGAAGCAAGACGTCTTTCTATTTTTGGAGCTATCCCAAGTGTTTCTTACAATTTTAAATTTTAACAGTCATGAAAACTTTATATAAATTCACTAAAAGAGTCTGGTTATACGCTATTCTTTGTAGCTTAATCTTTACATTTTATTCCTGCGAAGAAGTAATTGAGGTAGACCTAGAACCATCTGATAATCGACTAGTTGTTGATGCCGAAATTTTATGGGAAGCCAACACTCCTGGAAACGTACAGCAAATTTATCTAAGCCGACTTACAGACTATTACGAAACCGAAACGCAAAAAGTAAGTGATGCTGAAGTTGAAGTTAGCAATACTAACGGTGATATTTTTATTTTTGAAGAAACCGAAGAAGCCGGAACTTACCAATGCAATAATTTTTCACCAGAGCTAAACGCCAGCTATCAGTTAGAAGTAATTGTAGATAATGAAACCTATACGGCTACAGAACGTATGGTAAGCACCCCCGAGATTACCAGAATTGAGCAGGTAGATGATGGTGGCTTTTCAGCTGACAATTATGAAATTAACTATTATTTCAATGATCCTGAGGAGGAAGACAATTACTATTTAGAGACTTATAAAACCGATTTTCTAATCTATCCTGTTTATGGAGTTGGTAGTGACGAATTCATAAATGGTAATGAAGTTGATTATGGATTTTCTGATGAAGACTTAGAAGTAGGATCTACGGTTAATGTCACTTTTAGAGGAATTTCTGAACAATTTTACGAATACATAAGTCTTATTATACAAAGTACAAGCGGCGATCCTTTTAGCACTCCTCCGGCAAACATAAGAGGTAATCTTATCAACAATACGAATGAAGATAATTATGCCTTTGGTTATTTTAGTTTGTCGCAGTCTAGAAGTTTCGATTATACGATCGAATAATTGATATTTTTATTCGCAATTTTAAAATAGTTCAAAAGAAGCCTCTAAATATTTAGGGGCTTTTTTATTTTTTTGGAAAGCTCTTTGACAAATTATATCTATGTTCTATGAATAGTACCTGTTTTAAATTCTGAAGGGTTACTACCATATTTTTCTTTAAATATCTTTCTAAAATATTTTATACTACTAAAGCCTACAGCATAAGAAGCTTCTGTAACCGAATAGTTTTCGCGGTAAATCAAATCGGCCGCTTTTCTTATCCTAATATCCCGAATTAATTCGTTTATATTAAAACCTGTTAGTGCCTTTATTTTTCTATAAAGAGGTGTACGACTCATCCCCAATTCCTTTGCCAGAAATTCAGTATTCACTTTCTTCAAATGATCTGGATCTAAAATAATTTCTTCAATCTGCTGTAGAAATTGCTTTTCAGTATCTATTAATTTAGAGTTCTTTTCCTGTCCTACAAACGATTCGGTTTCCTGAGATTGTGAGAAATGGACTCGTAATTTTTCTCTATTCGTCAATAAACTCTTCACCTGTAGCTTCAACACCTTCGGTTTAAAAGGTTTTGTTATATAAAGATCTGCCCCCTCCTGATAACCTGAACTCACACTTTCTATATTCGCTTTGGCTGTTAAAAGTATCACCGGAATATGGCTGGTAACATTATCTGTTTTAAGATCTGTACAAAGATCGATTCCGTTTTTAACCGGCATCATAACATCTGATATGATAACATCAGGAACATATTTAGCGGCCTTGTTAATACCTTCTTGGCCATCTTCCGCAAAAAGTAAATCATAGTCGTCCTTAAAAAGATTCTCTAAGAAAAGACGTATCTCGGGATTATCATCAATAATCAACATGATATTCCTATTACTATCGGCGCTCAGACTTTTTTGATGTTCAGAGATTTTAGGCTCAAATACTCCATTATCAGCTATTATTTCTTCAGCTTTGTATTCTTCCTGTTTATCAGCTGAATTTTGGTTTTCAGTAATCAATAATTTTTCTGGAAGACAAAGTGTAAAACTTGTCTTGCTTCCTGGAGTACTAATTACTTCAATGGTACCTTCGTGCAATTCAGCAAAACTCTTTGATAAAGCGAGTCCTATACCCGTTCCCGTTTTTTGTTGATGATCGGCACGGTAATACCATTCAAAAATATGATTTATTTCTTCTGAGCTAATTCCTTCTCCCTGATTGATCACTTCTATCTTCAAGGTAGCATCCTCAAAATAAACCTCAATATTTACTTCGGAATTTTTATTAGAGTACTTTAAAGCATTAGATAATATGTTATTAATAATTACTCCGATTTTATCAATATCACAGTTCAGTTTTCTCTGCTTTGTTTTATAATTTAATTGAATTTCAATATTTTTCTCTTTCGCCAGGGGTTGATAATTTTTAAGCCAGCTTTTTAAATAATCCTTTAAATCATGATTACTACAATTTAACTGACTTAAGCCTTCTTCTGATTTTCTAAATTCTAATAATTTGTTGATGGCTTGTTGCAGGCTTTTAGCGTTTCTTCGAATAAATTTAAGATCATCACGTGATTCCTTTTTTTTCACCTTTTCTAATAAATTTTCGATGGGTGCGAGAATTAAAGTGAGTGGCGTTTTAAGTTCGTGAGAAAAGCCAGTAAAAAATCGTAGTCGCTCTTCGTTAAGTTGATGTTCTAACTGATATCTCTTTTGCTCTAAAACGATAGAATTTTTCAGTTTTAATCGCTCGCTGTAGTAACTTGATATTAGATAAATTATTAGTAGAATTGAAACTAGATAAAGTAAATAGGCCGGCCAAGTGCTCCAAAAAGGTGGGGTAATTGTTATCGCCAATTGCGCTTTACTTATACTATTTAATCCAGATTTATTTTTTACAACGAGCTTATAATCTCCAGGAGGAACTTTAGTGAAATTGGCAGTATTTGCTCCGTTTGCTTCTATCCAGATATCACTATACCCTTCTAATTTGTAAACAAAATCGGTATTTCTAGCAAATGGAAAATTTAAGCTATGAAAATCGACAGAAAAAGAGTTCTCATTATAGGCTAGCGTAATATCATTTTTATAAAAAAGAGAACTATTTAAAACTGCATCAGGACTATTTTGAACAGGTACTTTTTTATTTAAAATCTTCAGATTTTCAAAATAAATTGGTCTGCTTTTTTCATTTTGCTGAATTTCTGAAGGGTCAAAAAAGTTTAAGCCTTTATTGCCCCCAATATAAATTATGCCGTCTTCGGATTTGGTAATCGCTCCTATATTAAATTCTCCAGGCTGTATATTATTTAAGGTTGAAATATTTACAATCTCCTGATTTTTGATATTGTAACGATTGATTCCACTAAAGGTGCTAAGCCAAACATATTGATCGTCTTCCTTCATCATTCCTACAACAGAATTATTACTTAATCCATCCACTTCGGTTACGCGATCAAAAGAGTTATTTTCGATATTTAAATGAACAAGACCTTCATAACGTGTTCCTGCCAAGAGTTGACCTTCTCCCAAATACAGCACACTAAAAATAATGTCACTGGGGAAATCCAAACCATAGTTTAAAGCATAGCTTATGGTTTCATTTGTTTTTGGGTTGTATTTTTTAAGTCCTGAACCATAAGTTGCAAGCCATAAATTGCCATTTTCATCTTCAGAAATATCCCGTATATCAAGTTTTTCTAAAGCAGTTACGTTTTTGAAGTCTCCTATGTTTTCGTCAAACCAAAATAAGCCACCTCTATTTGTACCTACCCATATTCTATTATTTCTATCTTCGAAAATTACTCTTACATCACTACCATCTGCCGGAAAACCTTGTAAATAGTTTTGAAACTGACCATTTTCAAAAAGATTTATACCTCCTCGAAAGGTACCTATCCACAAACGTTTCTGAGAGTCTTCAAGCAATGACAAAATGTAATTGCTACTTAAACTATTTTTAGAAGAATTCTTTGAAAAATGCTTGAATCTTTGATTATCGGGATCGAAATAATCGAGTCCTCCCCCATCGGTTCCTATCCAAAGTCCATTAGATTTAGAGATCGCAAGTGCACCTACTCTATCGTGACTCAAGCTTTGACTTGTGCTATTTTTGTGCTTTCGGAACTGAATAAGCTCACCAGAAGTTTGGGCTAGATTAATCCCTGTTGAAGTTCCAATCCACATATTTTTATCGCTATCTAAAAAAAGAGAAGAAACTGTACGATTATTAATGCTATTATCATCTTCAGATGGTAAATACCATTCTATCTCAAAATTTTGATTATCTCTGGCACTGTCAATTTTTAGCAAGTTAAGTCCGCCATTTCTAGTACCAATCCACATATAACCATACTCATCCTCCTGAAAACATAAAATATCGTTATCACTCAATCCTTTCTTTGGATCATTAGCCTTATTTATATGAATAATTTCGTTATTCGTATTGATTAATTTTAAACCATCCCGAGTTCCTATCCATATATTATCGGCACTATCTTTATATAAGTTGTTTATAGCTCCTATATTATAAACATTGGATTCAACTGTATTGTTATCGAGGTCTATTAAATTAAGACCATGATCAAATGTTCCAACAAATAACTTATTGTCTCTCTGGATAATTGAAGAGATTTCCTTGGATGATAATTTTTTATTTAATTCAGCATTATCATTAAAAACGTCTTCAGAATTGGATATTGTTAACCATTGCAAACCACTCCTATAAATACCTAAAGCTATTCTGTCTCCCTCTAACTTCCTAATAGCACTTATGCTATTTCCCATCAAACTATCCTTATCCTCATTGTAGATAGTCATGGATTCATTTTTAAGATCATAGACGGACAAACCTCCATCGGTACCTATATAAATTTTAGTACCAACTACTTCCATGCTTTGCACATAGTTGTTAGATAAATTGTAATTAGGATTACCACTTTTATAAGTTTTAAAGTCTGTCCCGTTGTATCGATTTAGACCATCATTTGTAGCAATCCAAATAAAACCAAGAGGATCCTGATTTATATCGTTCACAAAATTGCTGGATAATCCATCTTCAGTATTTAATTCATAGAATTGTAAAGGTTCCAAGTTTTGTGCTAAAACTGAATTATGAGAAGCAATCAAGATGATGAAACTTAAGAATAGAAATATGAACTTATAAATTCTCATTAAGTGTTAGTTATTGTTGTTAATTATACAAAATTACGGCATAAACATCAGCAAAATAGCAAATTGAGTCATTATGAACCACTCATTAAGTCAATTAGCACCCGATACAATCCCTATAAAATTAAGAAAATTGTAACAATGAAAACCGACGAAATCGTTTTCAAAACAATTCATCTTGCAAATCTAACTTTTTTAAAAATTAACTAAAATCAATATGTATGTTTACATTTCTACTCAAACTGGGAAAATCTAAACCCAATATTTTATTGCTCTTTTTGATTATGGGCTCTTCACTTATTGCCCAGCAGAAAGAAATCACCGGCGAAGTTCTGGATGATACTGGCTTACCGCTACCGGGTGCAACAGTAGTTGTAAAAAATACTTCTAATGGAACAGTAACCGATATGGATGGTAATTTTTCTTTAGAAATAGATGATCCAACAAATACTATTTTAGTAGTATCATTTGTAAGTTTTCAGACTAAAGAGATTCCTGTTGGTGATCAAAGCTCATTTAATATCACCTTATTAAGTGACACTGAAGCACTAAATGAAGTAGTTGTAGTAGGTTACGGAGGACAGAAAAGAGCTACGCTTACAGGTTCGGTATCAGAGGTTGAAGGAGGGGATCTTGTAAAAAGTCCTCAGCCTAACCTTTCCAATTCATTTTCTGGAAGAATTTCCGGAGTAATTGCAAGCAATCGGGGGGGGAGCCTGGCTACGATGATTCTAGTATCAGTATTCGAGGTTTAGCTACTACAGGTAATAATGATGTCCTCGTAGTAGTCGATGGAGTTCCAGGACAGGTAGGAGGCCTTTCAAGACTTTCTCCAGAAGAAATTGAAAGCGTAACCGTACTAAAAGATGCCTCTGCAGCAATTTACGGAAGTCGTGCCGCTAATGGAGTTATTCTTATAACCACGAAAAGAGGAAAGACAAATTCAGCACCATCTGTATCTTACAAGTTTGATGTTGGTTTTTCATCTCCTACACGATTACCAGATATGGCTGATGCATCAACATATGCGCAGATCAGAAATGAAATTGCCTATTATAATAGTCCTAATGATGGATTAAATCAAGTTTACTCAGCTGAAGAGATTAACCTATTCGCTAATGGGAGTGATCCATTAAATTATCCAAATACCGACTGGGCCAATGCCGCACTTAGAGATTATGCTACTCAAACTCAACACAACCTAAATGTGTCAGGTGGATCTGAAAAGATAAATTATTTCTTTTCATTAGGGAAAACATCTCAAGAAGGCTTATATAAAAATGGAGCTACCCAATATGATCAGTATAATGTTCGATCGAACTTAGATGTTGATATTTCTGATAGATTAAGTTTAGGTCTTTCGTTATCGGGTAGAAAAGAAGATCGGCAATTCGCTACAGAAGGTGCTAATTACATATTCAGATCAATTTATAGAGCCTATCCAACAGTAGCTTCTATCTATCCTAACGGATACCCTTCAACCGGGATTGAAAATGCAAATCCGGTTATTATGGCTACCCCTGCGGGAGGAACAAATAATCAACCGAGATATATTTTCAATGGAATTATTAAAGCCAAATATGAATTACCATTCCTGGATGGTTTGTCGATAGACGGATTCTTTTCTGTAGATGAATTATCTAGTAGAATAAGAAATTTTAGAACACCTTATACGCTTTATAATTATAATAGAAATACAGAAGAATATAATCCTGTAGTTATTGGTGGTGGACCTGATCAACAAGGCTCTTTAGAAGAAGAACATTTTAGTCAATCTAAGACAGTGGGTAATATCAAGCTTAACTTTAAGAGAAGATTTGGCAGTCATAATATAGATGCATTCATTGGTTACGAAAGGAGTGAAAACAAGGACCATACTTTAGGAGCTTCTAGAATCCACTTTCCAACCACTCAAACTCCGGAACTTTCTCAAGGAGGAGGGGCAGCGACTGACAGGGATAATTATGGTAATAGTTATAATTTTACCAGAGAAAGTTTTCTTTCAAGAATTGCCTATAACTATAGCGAAAAATATCTTGCGGAATTTCAAATGCGTATAGATGGATCTTCAATATTCCCGGAAGGGAATCGATATGGCGTTTTTCCATCTATATCTGCAGGTTACCGAATAACACAAGAAGACTGGTTTAATATAGACTTCTTTGATGATCTTAAAATTAGAGCTTCCTATGGAATTTTAGGGAATGATAATGTAGGACAATTCCAATATTTTGATAATTATGCGATCAATAATAACTATGTAGTTGGTGGAGAGGTTGTGACCGGTATAGATCTAATAAGGTTGGCCAATCCAAATATTACCTGGGAAGTTGCACGGAAAACCGATATAGGACTGAATTTTAAATGGATGAATCATTTCAACACAGAGATTATTTACTTCACTCAGGATCGAACAGACATACTAATCAATAGAAATGCATCAATCCCGGGAACTACCGGAATTGTAAATCCATACCCGACAAATGATAACGCCCCATTAGTTCCCTCTGAAAATATTGGAGAAGTAAAAAGCCATGGATTTGAAGCTGTTATCGGTTATGATTTGAAATCTGAAGGTGATTTTAACTTCGGAGTGCAGGGAAATTTCACGTACGCAAAGAATGAAATTGGATTTATTGACGAAGCTCCAGGGGTTTTGGATTATCAAAGACAAACAGGACGCCCACTTAATACCTATCTTTTGTATAATGCTATAGGCATTTTTAGAACTGAAGACGATCTGAATAATTACCCACATGTCGAGGGAGCTAGATTAGGTGATTTAATCTATGAAGATTTTGATAATGACGGAGAAATTACTCCAGACGATATGTATAGAAGTGAGTATGGAAATATCCCTCAGATAACATTTGGTCTTGTTCTGGATGCTACTTATAAGAATTTTGATTTTTCAGCGGTTTTTGCTGGCCAGGGTCAGGTAAGGCAATACGTACTTCCAGAATCGGGAACTGTTGGAAACTTTTATAGTAGTTGGGCGAACAACAGATGGTCACCTGAGAATCCAGATGGTAGTTACCCAAGAGTAAGCGAGCGTGCATCATCAGCAGTAAGCGGAGGTAGATTTCGAAATGATTTCTGGTTACGAAATACAGCCTTTGTTCGTCTTAAAAATGTTCAGTTAGGATACACGCTGCCGACGATGTGGACTGATAAATTAGCTATTGGAAATGCTAGGATATATGCTAGCGCATTTAACCTATTTACTTTAACAGAAGTAGAAGATTTTGATCCTGAAGGGAGTAGCGAAAGTGGCCAGTTTTATCCACAACAAAGGATTATTAATCTAGGAATTAATGTTCAGTTTTAAAAAAAGGAAATATGAAATTTAATATTATATATACAAAAATACTGTTATTCTCTCTATTCGGAGGTCTTATTTTGGTTGGATGTCAAGATGACTATTTAGAGGTAACTCCGACTGATCGCGTGTCTGATGCGGCGATCCTAAATGATTCAACTTTATTTGAAGCCTATGTGATCAATAGATACTTGGGAGTTCGATTAACAGATAAAGAGGGCGATGGGAGTCGACCTGGCTTTGGAAGGGGCTTTGAATATGCAATGTGGAGTTCTTTGACTGATGAATCTATTTATAACAATGATGATAACACCTGGCTTATACAACAGGGGCAGTTAGCTCCTGAAAATACGGGTATTTCTGGAACAATTTGGGGACGAAGCTATCGTAGTATTAGAGAAGTTAATTACGCTCTAAATAATATAGATAATTTGGCAATGAGCGACTCTAAAAAAGAAGTACTTACTGCGGAGCTAAAATTTATAAGAGCCTATAGATATCATGATCTTATTAGAAATTACGGCGAAGTAATACTGATGGAAGATCGTGTAGTAGAACTTGGAGATGATTTAACTGATCCTAGTTTGTTTGAAAAAAGCACGATATCAGAAAGCTTAACATATACTATCAACGAACTGGATGAAGCAATCAACGCTTTACCAGAAAATCATTCAAATAACTGGCAGGAAGGTAGAGCTACTAAAGGCACAGCTATGGCACTTAAAGCTAGATTATTATTATATGCGGCGAGTCCTTTATACAATGATAAAACCAACGATGCACAAAAATGGGCAGATGCAGCAAATGCTGCTCAGGAGGTAATGGATCTTGGTCTATACAGTTTACACCCTGATTATCAACAACTTTTTCTTGAATCTTCACAAAATAGTGAGATAATATTTGCCCGATATTATAATCTTAATGCATTACACACTGCTCTAGAAATTGCTAATGGTCCTAACGGCTATGGAGGCTGGGCAGGTAATGTACCATTACAAAATTTAGTGGATGATTATGAAATGGCAGATGGATCTGAATTTGACTGGAATAACGAATCTCATGCAGAGAAACCTTACCAAAATAGGGATCCCAGATTTTATCAAACAATATTATATAATGGAGCTGAATATCGAGGAAGGGAAGTAGAAACATTTGTACCCAATGGTTTGGATAGTCCAGATGGTCCTTCTAACTGGAACACCAGTAAATCAGGTTACTACATGAGAAAATTTATCGATGAAGACCTTCCAATTATTAATCCATGGGGAGTTGCTGGAACACAAGATTGGATATATATAAGATATGGAGAAATTTTACTGAATTACGCTGAAGCGCAAAATGAAGCAGCTGGTCCAGATGAATCCGTTTATAATGCCGTAAACCTTATTCGATCCAGAGCTGGTATGCCGAATTTGGAGAGTGGACTAAGTCAAAGTGAGATGCGCGAAAAGATTCGCCACGAAAGAAGAATTGAACTAGCCTTTGAAGAACATAGGTATTATGATGTAAGACGATGGATGATTGCAGATGAGGTCGAAAATCAACCCGCTCAAGGAATGAGAATTACGAAAAGAAACGGAGGTTTAAATTACGATACTTTCATAGCACTTGACGGAAAAAGTTTTAATGAGAGAAATTACTGGCTACCTATTCCAAGAAGTGAAATATTAGCTTCAAATAATCAGATAGAACAAAACCCGGGTTATTAATACAATCAAAACCATATTGTCTTAGGGCAATATGGTTTTTAATATTCCGTCATTTCAAATCTGAATTTTAATTACTCCTAATAATTCAGATCACCTACTACCTCTGTAATAATATTTAATAAGCGTAACCACTTAGGTTCTTTCGCGGAAACATTATAATATTCAATAGATGAAAAAAAACTTTCAATCTTTCTTTTTCCTACTTACGTTTTATTTGTTTTTTATTTCCTGCCAACAGGAAAATAATGATAGAAAAAGAACTACAGAGGAAAAGAGTAAGCGCACATCTATAAGCATTGAAGCTGATGTAGTTTTTCAGACTATCGACAATTTTGGAGCATCTGATGCCTGGAGCATACAGCATATTGGAAATTGGCCAGATCATAAAAAAGAAAAAATAGCACAGCTTCTTTTTAGTCAGGAGTTGGATGAAAATAATCATCCATTAGGAATCGGTCTTTCTTTATGGCGATTTAACCTGGGGGCGGGAAGTGCACAACAGGGAGCCAATAGTGGTATAGTAGATGAATGGAGAAGAGCAGATTCCTTTTTAAAATTGGATGGAACCTATTCCTGGCAACGCCAATCTGGACAGGTTTGGTTTGCTAAAGCAGCTAATGATTATGGAGTAGATCAATTGCTAGTATTTCTGAATAGTCCCCATGTAAATTTCACGAGAAATAAAAAAGCATTTAGTGCAAGTGGTGATCAATCTAACTTAGCAGTAGCCAACTATAAAAAGTTCACAGACTATCTAAGCCATAGTATAAAAGGTATGGAAAATTTAGGTCTTAACGTAGATATTATAAGTCCCTTTAATGAACCGCAATGGGATTGGGCTGATGGGGGGCAGGAAGGCACTCCTTTCTGGAATGAAGAGATAGCCGAGATTACAAGACTAATTAATAAGAGTTTTATTGAAAATAATATTGAAACAAAAATTGATCTTCCGGAAACTGCTCAACTTAACTATTTATTGGAAGACGATAATAAACCCGGAAGAGGTACCCAGCTTGACTATTTCTTTAACGAAAATTCAACGGGCCATATTGGTAATCTAGAGCATTTAGGCAAGGCGATATCTGGACATAGTTATTTTACCACTTCTCCTACATCTAAATTAATTGGAGAACGAAAAAAACTGAACCATGCTCTGAAAGATTTTCAGAATTTAAAATTCTGGATGTCTGAGTATTGTATCCTTGGTGATAATGATGGAGAAATTGAAGGAAACGGAAAAGATTTGAGTATTGAACCCGCGCTCTATATGGCCAAAGTGATACATCATGATTTAAGTATTGCTAATGCCTCGGCTTGGCACTGGTGGACTGCAGTATCGGTTTATGACTATAAAGATGGATTAATTTATGCTGATAAGAATAAAAAAGACGGCAATTTTGAAGAGAGTAAGATGCTATGGGCCCTTGGAAACTATAGTCGTTTTATTAGGCCTGGAGCCGAACGTATTCAAATCACTACAGAAGGGAAACTACCTGAAGAAATTTTAATTTCAGGTTTTAATTCTCCGGATAATCAGGAAAATATCTTAGTAGTTATAAATCCCTTGAATAGAAAGATCCAAGTTCAATTTAAAAATAATGAAAAGCTCTTGACACCTAAATCATCATATGTGACTTCCAATGCTAAAAACTTAGCATCGGTAGAACAGGGTCCTAACATCTCATTGACCGAAAAATCTATTACTACTTTAATCTTTTCAAAATAATATGAAAACATCTTTTTTTACAATGCTTTTGAATTGGCAAAAGATTCTTCTTTTGTTTGTGATAAGCTTTCCATTGGCTATAAGTGCTCAAGAAAATAATAAGCTTATGTTTAATGACTCCTGGAAGTTCCATATGGGAGAATTAACGAATAAAAGTGATGCAAACTGGAAAAATGTATCACTTCCACATGATTGGAGTATTCAAAGCGATTTCGATTCGCGGTGGGCCAGTGGAACGGGTTTTCTCCCTGGTGGGATAGCCTATTATAAGAAAAACTTTGATGTTCAGAATTATTCTCCAAACAAAAAATATAGTATATATTTCGATGGTGTTTATAAAAATAGTGAAGTATGGATAAACGGTCATTTTTTAGGTAAAAGGCCTAATGGATTCATTCCTTTTCAGTATGATCTAACTCCATATTTGAAGGAAAAAGAAAATGAAATACTCGTAAAGTGTGATCACACTGATTATGCAGACAGCAGGTATTATACCGGTTCTGGGATATATAGAAATGTTTATTTAATTCAACAAAATCCAATTCATTTTTCTCAATGGGGTGTATTTGTATCAACCCCAAAAATTGAAAAGGATGAGGCGGAAATCAATATTCAGTTAGAAATTGAAAACTTAACTGATCAGGTATCAGGTTCAAATATCATTACAAATATAAGCAATGACAAAGGCGAAAAAGTAGCTACGGGCACCTACAGTTTACAATTATATCCAAATAGAGAAAATTATATCGAATTGCATTTAAAAATCGATAATCCTGAATTGTGGGAACCAGATGCTCCAAATCTTTACGATCTAGATATCCGTATAAAAGTAGACGGAAAATTGATGGAGCTATGGAGCAATAAAATAGGAATAAGAGATTTTAAGTTTGATGCGAACAAAGGCTTCTTTTTAAATGGAAAGAATATGCTTATTAAAGGGGTTTGTATCCATCATGACGCTGGTGCATTAGGGGCTGCTGTTCCAAAGAAAGTTTGGAGAGAGCGATTCAAAACTCTTAAAGAACTTGGTGCAAATGCGATTAGAATGAGTCACTATCCTCATCAGGATTATATTTATGATCTTGCAGATGAAATGGGTTTTCTTGTTCAGGACGAAGCTTTCGATGAATGGGAATTTGGTAAAAATAAATGGATTGAAGGATGGAATGAAGGATCTCCGGGAAAGGATGGATCTCACAAGGATTTTAGCCAATGGGGTACTACAGATGTAGAAGATATGGTAAGGAGAAATAGGAATCATCCTTCAATTATTATGTGGAGCATTGGAAACGAAATAGATTATCCTAATGATCCTTATACACACCCGATTTTGGACGAAGGCCGTAATCCTCAAATTTATGGCAAAGGATATATGCCAGATCATCCTCCCGTGGATCAGCTAGGTAAGATAGCTAATGAGCTTAGTATGTCGGTTAAAAAATTTGACACTACAAGACCTGTTACGGCTGCCCTTGCAGGAGTAACAATGTCTAATTTCACGGCTTATCCAGAAATTTTGGACATTGTCGGCTATAACTATCAAGAGTTTAGGTATCAAGAAGATCATGGAAAATATCCAAACAGAATCATCTATGGTAGTGAAAATGGAGATGCCCTTAGCGCCTGGAAAGCAGTAACAGATAATGATTTTATAGCATCGCAATTTCTCTGGACGGCATTTGATTTTATTGGAGAGGCAGGAAAATGGCCGTATCGAAGTAGTGGTGCAGGAATAATAGATCTTGCAGGAAAGCCAAAACCTGACTTTTATTTCAGAAAGAGTCTATGGAATAACGCTCCCATGGTTTTTATGGGGATCGCTGATAGTGAAGATAATGTAACTAAAAGACGTCAAATTTCAACTACCTGGAGTAGATCTGAAAATGATTTAAAATACGTGAGCGCATATAATAATGTTGATTCGGTTGAACTTTTTTTAAATGATAAATCTCTAGGAAAGAAAAAAGGGGACTACGATGGAAATATGATATTCTGGAAAGTACCTTTCGAAAGTGGAGAGTTACTACTTAAAGGTTATGATAATGAAGGTAAAGAAGTAGCATCACAAACATTAAAAACACCTGGATCAATAGCAGATTTTGAGCTAACTTATAACAAAGAAGATATTGAAAATGATACGAGTAATATTCTTATTGTTGATATTAAATTGATAGATGAAAACGGAACTCCTATCATTAAAGATGATCGCCTGGTTACTTTGGATTTGCCTTCAGGTATAAGAGTACTAGGATTAGAAAGCGGGGACTTAAAAAGTCATGAAGGTTACCAAAGCAATCAAAGAAATTCTTATCAGGGAAAATTACGAGCATATCTTGAACTTTCAGAAAGCATACAAAATAAGGATGCATCAATAACTATTAAGGTACAAGGAATGGATGAAAAAAAAATCATCCTAAAATAAAGATAAATTTAAGAATATGAAAAAAACTCTTTTCAATCTAATATTTGCGGTAATTGTGACCGCTACCTATGCTCAGCAAAACGAGTGGGAAGACCCTACAACTTTAGATCGAAACAAGCTGGAAGGTCGTAGTGATTTTGTGCTCTATTCTTCCGCTTCTAAAGCTTTAAAAAACGAACCGAAATCTTCAGATTTATACCAAAGTTTAAACGGAACCTGGAAATTTAATATCGTTCAACATCCCAGTGAGCGCCCTTTAAATTTTTACCAGGAATCACTAAATGACAGTAATTGGAACGATATTAAGGTTCCTTCAAATTGGGAAATGGAAGGTTTCGATTTGCCGATTTATACCAATATTACGTATCCGCATCCTAAAAATCCACCTTATATCGGATTTCCTTCGGAAAAAAAAACGGAAAATGGCGAGATCATCAACAAAAACTCGAAAGATGGCGATGAAGAAATTTATAATCCAGTAGGAACGTACAGAAGAACTTTTACTGTTTCGCAGCAATGGGACGATCACGAGATTATTCTTCGATTTGGATCAATTTCTGGTTACGCAAGAATCTTTGTAAACGGCGAAGAAGCGGGAATGACCAAAGCATCTAAGACGCCGGCTGAATTTGATATTACTGAATTTTTAAAGGATGGAGAAAATCTTTTAGCAGTTCAGGTGTTTAGATGGCACGACGGGAGTTATCTGGAAGACCAGGATTTCTGGCGTTTGAGTGGTTTGGAGCGCAATGTATATTTACAAGCCGTTCCTAAAACCACAATATGGGATTATTTTGTAACCAGTGGTTTGAGTAACGATTATACCGATGGGGAATTAAACGTCAATGTAAAACTGAAAGATTTTGATAAAGGAAGCATCAAAAAGCCAAAGGTAAAATTTGCTTTAATGGATCCTTCTGGAAAAGAAGTGTATTCAGAAACCAAGTCTTTAGGAAAAAAAGAACTGGAAGCTACATTTTCTAAAACAATTAAAGATGTTGGAAAATGGAGCAATGAATTTCCAATTCTTTACAAATATACGATCAGTCTATTAGATAAAAAAGACAATGAAGTGGCTGCAATTTCAGGAAAAACAGGTTTCCGTGAAGTGGAAATTAAAAATGCGCAGCTAATGGTGAATGGACAGGCGATTACCGTAAACGGTGTCAATCTACACGAACATCATCCTGATAAAGGCCACACACCCGATCGAGAAATGATGCGCAAAGATATCGAGGTGATGCAGAAGAACAATGTCAATGCGATTCGAATGAGTCATTATCCGCACGATTCTTATATCTACGAATTGGCTGATGAATACGGAATGTATGTTGTAGATGAAGCCAATATTGAAACTCACGGAATGGGCGTAGCTTTCAATAAAGATTTGGACACAACAATACATCCAGCTTATTTAGAAGAATGGTCACCAGCGCATATGGACCGAATTCAACGAATGGTTGAGTTTCACAAAAATCATCCTTCAATCATTGTTTGGTCTTTGGGTAATGAAAACGGAAACGGACAGGTATTTTACGATGCTTACGATTGGATTAAAGAGCGTGATACCACTCGTAAAGTGCAATTTGAACAGGCTGGTGAAAATCGCAATACAGATATCGTTTGCCCAATGTATCCAAGCATCAAGCATATGAAAGAATATGCTGAAGACAACACTAAAGAACGTCCTTTTATCATGTGTGAATATTCTCATGCGATGGGAAATAGTAACGGAAACTTTCAGGAATATTGGGATATTATCGATAATAGCGATCACATGCAAGGTGGCTTTATCTGGGATTGGGTCGATCAGGGATTACGAACGGAAACCGAAGATGGACGTGAGTTTTGGGCTTATGGCGGCGATTTTGGCGCTGAAAAATTGCAAAATGATCAAAACTTTAATGCTAACGGACTTGTAACTGCGGATCGTGAACCACATCCGGCTTTAGAGGAAGTGAAAAAAGTATATCAAAACATCAAATTTGAGTTAAAAGACAACAATCTTTCTATAAAAAACAAGTTCAATTTCACGAATTTGGATGCTTTCGATTTCAAATGGGAATTACTTGCTGACGGAGAAGTGGTAAAATCTGAAAAATTCACTATTGAAGTGACTCCAAATACTTCAAAATCGATTTCTGTGAATTTACCAGAACTTCAGGATAAAGAATATTTCTTAAGCGTGTATGCGTACACTAAAAAAGCGAAAGCGATGGTTCCTGCAGGACACGAAATTGCCAGAGAACAATTCAAAATCGGAGAAACTACTTATTTTGCTGAAAATAATACAGAGGCTACAGGTGATTTAAAGGTGAAAAAACAAGGCGAAAAACTTCAATTTTCAACAGCAACTATTGAAGGAACTTTCAATACCAAAACCGGAAGTTTTGAAAGCTATCATTTAAAAGACAGCGAGAAATCACCAATTTCAGTATTTCCGCAGCCTTATTTTTGGAGAGCGCCTACCGATAATGATTTCGGTAACGGCATGCCGAAAAAACTAAAGGCTTGGAAAGAAGCGACTCATAATTCAGAAGTAACTAATGTTGAGCTTGCTAAAAAAGATAAAGCTGGACAGCAAATTACAGTTACTTATCAATTAGCCGGAGTCGATGTTCCCTATACAGTTGAATATCTAATTGAAAACAACGGAGAAATTAAAGTAACAGCAAGTTTACAATCTGAAAAAGAGTTACCTGAAATTCCACGATTTGGAATGCGAATGATCTTAGCTGGCGATTACGAGAACCTGACATATTACGGTCGTGGGCCTTGGGAAAATTATTCAGATAGAAAAACTTCAGCGTTTTTAGGCATCTACGAAGATAAAGTCGAAAATCAGTTTACCTTGGGTTATATTCGTCCTCAAGAGGCTGGTTATAAAACCGACACGCGTTGGATTCAGCTTAAAAGCAGCAACGGCACTGGATTAAAAATAGTTGGTGAACAACCTTTAGGATTTAGCGCCTTAAACATTGCTACCGAAGATTTAGATCCGGGAGATGAAAAATCACAACGCCATACAACAGATATCAAAGTTTACGACAAAGTGTTTTTACATGTCGATTATAAGCAACGCGGTTTAGGTGGCGATGATAGTTGGGGACGTTACCCGCACCAGCAATATCGCTTAGAAGAAAATGAGTATAGTTATTCCTATACCATATCGCTATTGAATAATTAAGTAAACTAGCTCAGAGCAAGTCTCAGAGCATTAATCTCGATTATCGAGTAAATTATAAGTGTGAGTTGAAATTGTCTCCAGGTTTAATCAGCCTGGGGATAATTTTCTAAGTCTTAAAAAAACCAATTAGTATTCTACTATTTTTAAATGTATTTTAGACGTTTAAAAGCTGAAGCGAGCTGAAAATCAACAGAAATGACTAGAAAACTATGAAACTCACCTGCATAACTTTAATCTTTGTTTTGTTTTCAGCCGTCACTCAGGCTCAGAAAAAAAATATTCCTCTAGATTCCATTCGGTTAAGTGATCCTTACATTCTTGCAGATAAAGACAGTCAAACCTATTTTATGACTGGTACCGGTGGCAAACTCTGGAAAAGTAAAAACTTAAAGTTTTGGGAAGGGCCCTTCACCGTGGTTGAAATCGATCCTGAATCCTGGATGGGAGAAAACCCTATGATTTGGGCGGCAGAGCTTCATAAATATCAGGATAAGTATTATTACTTCGCCACATTCACTAATCGTGATACCATTATCGATACGGTAGCCGGAAATGAAATTGAACGACGCGCAAGCCATATTCTGGTAAGCGACCAGCCGCAAGGACCTTATAAGCCTATGGAAGATGAGATTTATCTCCCGGCAGATAAACCTACTTTAGATGGCACATTTTGGGTTGACGAAGATCAAAAGCCATACATGATCTACTGCCACGAATGGTTGCAAAACGGGAACGGAACGATGGAAAAAATTCAGCTAAAATCCGATTTAAGTGGTTCTATAGGTAAAGGAAAAATTCTA
Organism: Zunongwangia endophytica; assembly: GCF_030409505.1. Classification (NCBI taxonomy): domain Bacteria; kingdom Pseudomonadati; phylum Bacteroidota; class Flavobacteriia; order Flavobacteriales; family Flavobacteriaceae; genus Zunongwangia; species Zunongwangia endophytica. The sequence continues at coordinate 2,681,899 of NZ_JAUFPZ010000002.1, forward strand.
TTTAGAGCTAAAGATTCTCCTTGGAGCAAAGAGCGTAATGAAAAGGGCGAAGTAGTTGCCAATAAGGTTACAGACGGGCCATTTTTATTTAAAACGGAAACCGGAAAATTGGGAATGCTTTGGACAAGCTGGGTCTTTCAAGATTATGTTCAGGGTGTAGCATATTCTAAAAGCAGCACACTAGATGGCCCCTGGATACAAGAAGAAAAACCTATTACCCCGCCTAATTTTGGTCACGGTATGATGTTTAAAACTTTTGATGAAAAATTGATCATGGCACTACACAGTCACCGGGTAGGATCGCAAGGAAATTATATTAGAATCCCAAACCTACTGGAAGTAGACGACAGCCAAGACAAAATCTATATAACCGGAAAATTTAATATTAATAACTAATGAAAATTTTAAAATCCAATTCAAAATTTCTGATTCTCTCTATCTTTTGCAGCTTATTATTCGCATGTGCGACAGAGAATAAAAAAAATAACGAAAATACCGCTTACCTATTTACGTATTTCACTGGTAATGGTGCAGGAGAAGAAGCGATTCGCTATGCTATTAGCAGCGATGGCTATAATTTTCATTCTTTAAATAATAACGAACCTATTGTCGCTTCAGATTCTATAAGTCGTACAGGCGGAGTTCGTGATCCTCATATTCTTAGAAAAGAAAATAACGACGGATTCTATATGGTCGTTACCGATCTATTAACCAAAAATGGCTGGTCGAATACAGCTATGAGTTTACTAAAATCTGACGATCTTTTAAACTGGTCGAGTAGCGTTATCGATATCACAGAAACTTTTCCTGAATTTTCAGATGTTACCCGTGTGTGGGCTCCACAAACTATTTATGATGCGCAGGCAAAAAAATATATGGTTTATTTCTCGATGTTACAACCGGGCAGCTACGATAAGATTTATTATGCGTATGTAAATGACGATTTTACCGCTTTAGAAAGTACTCCAAAACAGTTGTTTTTCAATCCTAATGAAAAAGCTTCTATAGATGGTGATATTATTAAAAAAGACGATAAATTTTATTTGTTCTATAAAACCGAAGGCGATACCGATAAAGGAATAAAAGTAGCAATTTCAGATTCGTTAACTTCTGGATACAAAGCTGAGCAGGGAAATGTAGATCAAACCGATAAAGCGGTAGAAGGTTCTGGAGTGTTTAAACTGAATAACTCTCAAGATTATATCTTAATGTACGATATGTACACCAGCGGAAAGTACCAATTTACCAGAAGTGCTGATCTTAAGAATTTTGAAGTTGTAGATGAAGATATTTCGATGAACTTTCATCCAAGACATGGTACAGTATTGCCAATTTCTTCAGAAGAATTACAACGCTTATTAAAAGAGTTTCCTTCCGAAGATTTAACTGAAATTACCGGCGCAGAAAATGAAGCCATAAAATCGAACAATATCGTTATCAAGCGTTCAGAAAAAACTGTCTATCTTCCCGTAAAATATGGTACCGATTTATCGAATTTTGATCCTAAATTCGATGTACTTCCAAGGACTGAAATTTCACCAAATACAGCTCAGGATTTTTCTAACGGAGCGGTAGCTTATGAAGTTACAAATGGAGAAAACAAAACCAGCTATCAGGTTAATGTTGAAGTTGCTAATAACCCTGTGGTAGAAGGCTACTATGCTGATCCTGAAATTATTTATTCTGAAAAAGATAGCAAATACTACCTCTACCCTACCAGTGATGGTTTCGATGGATGGTCGGGAACATATTTTAAAACCTTCTCTTCTCCAGATTTAGTGAACTGGACCGATGAAGGCGTTATTTTAGATCTTGAAAAAGATGTAGAGTGGACTAGCAGAAATGCCTGGGCTCCAACGATGGTTGAAAAAGAAATTGATGGAAAATTTAAATATTTCTATTATTTCACGGCTGCTCAGCAAGTGGGAGTAGCAACTTCAGATAATCCAAAAGGTACTTTTAAAGATTCTGGTGCGCCTTTAATTTCTGAAAAACCAGAAGGTATAAATGGCGGACAAAATATCGATCCTGATATTTTTGTAGACCCAAAAAGCGGAAAAAATTACCTGTATTGGGGGAATGGGTTCTTAGCGGTAGTAGAATTGAATGACGATATGGTTTCGATTAAAGATGGTGCTCCAAAAGTACTTACACCAGATGAAACTTTTAGAGAAGGAGTGGAAGTGTTTTTTAGAAACGACACCTATTACTTTTTATGGTCTGAAGATGATACACGAAGCCCAAATTATAAAGTGCGTTATGCCACTGCTAAAAGTCCGCTTGGACCACTTAATATTCCAGAAAACAACATCGTAATTCAGAAAGATGAAAATCAGGATATTTTAGCCACTGGACATAATTCAGTAATAAAAGTTCATGATAAAGATGAATTTTACCTGGTATATCACCGATTTACAAGACCTAAAGGAGAAGCTATGGGCGGAGCTGCCGGTTTCCACCGTGAAGTTGCTATCGATAGATTAAACTTTACAGAAGATGGATTAATTGAAGAAGTAAAACCAACTCTTGAAGGTATCAAACCTGTAAATTAATTTATACAAATACGACAAATCATATAATCTATGTCAATCATATTTAAAACGGCTTTTTCACTAATCGGCGGAATTTTACTTTCTCAATCGCTTAGCGCTCAAAAGACGGAACAGCTTAAAAGTCCTGACGGTAATATCGCCGTAGAACTAAAAAATAATAGCGGTAAAATCTCTTACGATATTCGTTATAAAAACGAAGTATTTTTAGAAGATTCTCCACTTGGTTTAGAAACTTCTATTGGGGATTTCTCTAAGAATTTAGAAAATACTTCCTTTCAGAAAGATCATATCGAAAACTCTTATGAGCTTAAGAAAGCCAAAGTAAGCCACGTAGATTATGTAGCTAACGAATTAGTTGGAAAATTCCTGAATAGCAATAAGGATACGCTAATTGTGAAATTTCGGGTTTCTAACCGTGATGTTGCTTATTCATATCAATTAAAATCTCATGAAGGGAAAAATAGCCTGAAGATTTTAAATGAAAAATCTGGTTTTAAACTTCCCGGTGATGCTACAAGCTATATTAGTCCGCAGGCTACACCAATGATAGGTTGGATGGGAACTAAACCTTCTTACGAAGAAGAATATACATTAAATGAAAAACTAAGTACTCCTTCTAAATATGGTGTTGGATACACCTTCCCGGCGCTATTTAAAATTTCAGATAAAGGATGGCTTTTAATTTCTGAAACCGGAACCGATAGCCATTACCCTGGTTGTCGCTTAGGTGAAGCTACTGAAAACGGACTTTTTGAAGTTGAATTTCCGCAGGAAGGAGAAAATAATGGTGTTGCTGAAACTTACGCAATTCAATCTCTACCAGCCAGTACTCCATGGCGAACGATTACTTTAGGAAGTACATTAAAACCCATTGTAGAGTCTACCGTAGCTTTCGATTTAGTCGAGGAAAAATACGAGGCTTCGATGGATTATAAAATGGGAAGAGCGAGCTGGAGCTGGATTGTTTGGCAAGATCCAAGTATAAACTACGAAGATCAAGTTGAGTTTATAGATCTGGCTGCCGATATGGAATGGGAATATGTTTTGATCGATGCCAATTGGGATCGCAATATTGGTCGAAAAAAGATGGAAGAATTGGTGAATTATGCCGACTCTAAAAATGTTGATATTTTGTTGTGGTACAATTCAAACGGACTTTGGAATGAAGCGCCACAAACGCCAAAAGATAAAATGAATAATACCATCCAGCGCCAGAAAGAAATGGCCTGGTTACAGAAAATTGGTGTGAAAGGATTAAAAATCGACTTTTTTGGTGGAGATAAGCAGGTGACCATGAAGTTGTATGAAGATATTTTAACCGATGCTAATAATTATGGCTTGGCTATTACTTTCCATGGTTGTACGCTACCAAGAGGCTGGGAAAAAATGTATCCAAATTATGTAACTTCAGAGGCAGTTTTAGCTTCAGAGAATTTAATTTTTCAACAGGCTTCTTTAGATAAACATGCGTTAAACGCGACCCTACTTCCGTTTACAAGAAACGCTGTTGGTGCAATGGATTTTTCGCCGGTGTTTTTAAATAAACGTTTATCAAGAAATCAGGAAAACGGAACTGTAAGAAGTACGACTGATGCCTTCGAATTAGCGACTTCAGTATTATATTTTTCACCGATTCAACATTATGGTTTAACACCTAATAATCTTGATGAGCAACCTGATTATGTACTTAACTTTTTAAAAGAAGTTCCTAGTGTTTGGGACGAAACAATTTATATTGGCGGTACTCCAGAAGATTATTGCGCAATGGCACGTCGAAAAGGCGACAAATGGTATATCGCAGTGGTTAATGCTAAAAAAGAAAAACGTAAGATTTCACTAGAAATTCCAATGTTAGCAGGACAAACGATAAAACATCTTTTTGATAAGAAAGATGCTACCGCAGCCTTCGAAGAAATAAAAATTAGAAAGAACGGAAAAGTAAAACTAGATCTTGCTTCTGAAGGAGGAGCAGTTTTATATACAGAATAAATCGTTTTGGGACTAGTACACAACCCATTGTAAAAACTGGAACACTTAAAGCTCAATAAACGAGTAAACTATTCCTGTAAATTAAAAAGCCTATAACAGAAATGTTATGGGCTTTCTATTTTATTTCAAATTTTATAGCCATTTTTGTTGAATGCAATAACTAATTCAGCTTTCTAAAAATAGACTGAACTTATAATTATAAATATGAAAACCTGCTACCTGGCCATTTTAGTTTTATTTTTTATTTCTTGTGGAAGTGACGATGAAAATTGTCAAACAAAAGATTACAGAGAAAGTAACGATCAGGAGATACAAGACTATCTTGAAGCTAATAATCTCGATGCTGAAAAGAGCAATTCTGGTCTTTACTATATCGTAGAAGAAGAAGGTACAGGTGCTCAGCCTTCACGTTCAAGCAGAGTGCGAGTAAATTATAAAGGTTATTTTCTCAACGGCAATGTTTTTGATCAAAATAACGATATCACTTTTGGTCTGCAACAAGTGATTCCTGGTTGGACAGAAGGTTTTACTAATTTTAAAGAAGGTGGTAGTGGTCAACTTTTAATACCTTCTCAATTAGCCTACGGTCCTTGTAACTACAATACGATTCCTGGTGGTTCAGTCTTAGTATTTGATATTGAACTTTTAGAAGTTATAGAATAGTTAGCGATAAACTTTTCTAGAAATAATCTTAAGCTCTCCTTTTTTCTCTAATGATTTCATGGCTCTAATCACCGTTTCTACTCGTAAGCCTGTTAAGTCTGCAATTTGCTGGCGGGTTAGATCTACTTTAAAACTAAAGGGAACTTCCTTTTTATATACATGTTTTTTGAAATAATCTAGAATTCTTAAAATACGATGTTCCGGCTCTTGACTAGAAATTTCTGAAACCATAATCGCTTTATAAAAAAGTCTTTTAGCTAGTGTTTGAGTAATTTTTAGGTGAATTTCGGGATGAGAAGCAAGTAAATCGAGAAAATGATTTTTTGATAATTTAAAAACAATGGAGTCGTTAATAGCTTCAGCATTAGCAGGATATTTAACGTCTGCAAATAAAGGAGGTTCACCAAAACTTTGCCCATCTTTAAAAATTCCCTGTATAAACTCTTTTCCGTCTAAATTATAATTGTTCATTTTAATTTCTCCAGAGATCACCTGATAAAAGTTTTGCGCCATTTCGCCTTCGCCAAATAACCGATCTCCTTTATTATACTCGCATTTTTTCGCGCCAAATTTTAAAAGTACCTCTGCCTCTATCATTTTTTAGTTTATATAAAAATAACTTGCTTTAGTATAAAATTGCATCTTATTGTTCATCATTTCTAGTTGCTTTTATTCTTAAATTCTGAAATAAAAGAATCCTTACAAAAACAGGAATCAGCGCGCGCTACTCCCGCTTCCATAAGGAAACAATTTTATAAAGAATTAAAGCTTTCAAAAACATAAAACCCGTAAAATAAATCGAAAATAATCTTCTGAATTAAAACAACCAATAAAGGCTATGTTATTCAAAATATTGAATCGTTTTTTCCAATTGAAGTGCCTTAGGAAACAGAATATTGTTCTCTAAATGAACATGCTGATGAAGATCTTGTTCAAATTCATCTAATTTAGAAAAAAAAGCACGATAGGTATTGCAAGCACCTTCAGGTGGTGTGTAGTTATTACTAAGCTTTGCAATCTTTTTTAAGATCGCTCCAGCTTCTTCATGTTCAACCTCCATCATTTTTATAGGATGGTCTACTTTACCAAATTGTGGCCGTGCTAAAGATGTATTTTCTTTTTTAGCTTGGAGCATTTTTTTAATAAAAGGAAATAAAATGAGCTCTTCTTTACGCAAATGCCCGCTAAGCTCTGTAGCAACCATTGCAAAAAGTTCCTGTATTTTCAGTAGTTCCGGATGACGCTCGCCGTGAACTTTAGCGACCTTTGTACCGTATTGCACCAACATCAGGATATTTTCTTCAACATATCGGTGATGGATATTGATAATATGATCGATTAAGAAATCTAAATCCCAATTATTATAATCTGTAGCACGACTTTTAGGTTGGTCAAGATTTTGTAAATCACTTGCCAGATCATCAAAAGAAACATTTGCGCGCTCACAAGCTTTTTGGATGCTAATTCCGCCACCACAGCAAAAATCAATATTATACTTTTTAAAAATATGTGCAGTTTTAATATTTTCAGTTACCATTTGGCCAACTGTTTTTGTTTGTAACGTATTCATAACAATGATTTTTAAGTTCTACCTTACAAAGTTGAAGAACAGCTACCTTTTAGATTATGAGTGAGATCATAAGCGCTATTTTTTTATTTTGGAGCTTATAAGCACTATTTATTCTAAGAAATAAACGTTTCAAATGAAGACTGAAATAAAGTTTGAGCATTAAAAAAGCAGACATTTAGCCCGCTTTTTATAAATTAATTCAAATTTGTTGAAATTGAATTTTATTCTTTCTGGGTAAGAGAATAAGCTTCTACAATAAGTCCTTTAATTTGATCTGGAATTTTATCGGAAGCATTTTTCTCCATTTTATCGATATCAAGCTCTGATCCTATAAGGTACTGATATTTTCTATTTTCATCTACCGCAAAAGTAACTGCAGCAAACTTACCTATTTGAGAAATCTTCATGGCGATCTGGTTGGGAACCATTTCTATATCAATCGCAAATTTTTGAATATTTTCATTGATTAAACGAGTATCGGTGGTAAGATAAAGACCTTTCTGCACTTCTGCGTTTACATTAAAATCTAAGGTTTCGCCGTTTTCCTGCTCAATTTGTATTTTATCGTTTTCCATAATAAGTATGTTTAGCTTGATAAACCAAAGATAAACCTGAATAAAGATTATTCTAAGAATTGTCTATTATTACCATAAGTTTAACTATGCTAATACATCTCTACCAAGTTGCTTAATGGAATTTAAAAAATGTTGGAAAACAATAAATTTCTAAATCTTTATAATACCTATACCAAATGTTATACAATATGCTTCTTGACTTCATTTGAATATAACAGCGGGAAATAAAAATTGTGAAGCTGATTGCCATAATTTTAATTATAAAAAACATGAGAATAATAGTATCTTTAAGCATAATCTATTACCAATGAAAACTATATCAATTCTTTGTATAGCATTTTGCTATCTCTTCACTATTCAAATTAATGCTCAATTTCTAAAAACGAAAACGATTGACAACGGAGGCAGCGGTCCCTATCATGCTATCGCCGCTTCAGAAAAATCACTTTCAGACTTTGTAATTTATCGCCCAGAAAATATTGAAGAGGCAGTAAAAGCAGAAAACAAATTACCTGTTCTTATTTGGGCCAATGGTGGTTGTATGGATTCTTCTATTCACCACGAGCGTTTATTATCTGAAATTGCTTCTTACGGGTATGTGATTGTCGCAATCGGCGAATTGCAAATGACGGTTGAAGAAAGAAAACACAAAAGCACCGAAGACGATAAACTCTTAAAAGGTCTTGATTGGATTACCAAAAAAGCAACGACAAAGGGTAACGATTATTACAATGCCGTAGATTTAGAAAAAATTGCAGCCGGTGGCCAATCCTGTGGTGGCGCCCAAATTATGCGTATTGCGGGGAATTCTCAAATTAAAACTTATATGATGTTTAACTCGGGCATGGGAGATATGACGATGGCTGGTGCAAACACAAAATCGTTAGAAAAGCTTAATGGCGATGTAATTTATCTGGTTGGTGGAGAGAGTGATGTTGCCACTAATAATGCGTTTTTAGATTATGATCGAATAAATGTTGCGGTAGCATTTGCTAACGAATTAAAAGCGGGCCACGGTGGTACGTTTGATGAAGAAAATGGTGGATCTTTTGCAAAACTCGCTAAAGACTGGTTGGACTGGCATTTTAAGAATGAAGATAAATCTGATATTTTCCTGGAATCTAATTTAGAGAATTACCCGGGTTGGACGATGAAGTCTAAAAATTTCGATGAATAAAACTAAAATTTCAACATTATGAAAAACTCAAATTTGAGATTTCAGCTTATCATTTTTATGGCTTTTAGTATTCCTTTTTTCAGTTCTGCACAAGTAGATGCAACGAAGCTTTTTTCAGAAGAAAAAACGGTTACAGTTACTAAAGACATTGCTTATCGCAACGGCGAAAGCGATTCCTGGAAACTAGATCTGGCAATGCCAAAGAATTTTGCCGAGGGCACTAAACCAGCTTTAGTAATTGTACATGGTGGCGGATGGGCCGCAGGATCAAAAGACGTAGATGTTTATCAAAAAATGATGCTTGCTTATGCCCAAAAAGGATATGTGGTTATTAATGTAGAATATCGACTTACAGGCGAAGCTGGTTTTCCTGCATGTATCGAAGACGTGAAGTGCGCAGTGCGATGGCTACGCTCTAATGCTGAAGAATTACATGTAGATCCTAATCGCATTGGAGCTTACGGCCATTCTGCAGGTGCTCACCTTGCTTTAATGCTAGCAATGACATCTGATGTTGAAAAATTGGAAGGTAATGGCCCGTACAAAGAATATTCGAGCAAAGTGAATGTCGTTGCTGCCGGATCGCCTCCAACCGAATTAGGCAGAGAGGTGCCAATGGCGAAATCGGAATGGTGGCCAATAGGTTATATTGGAGAAAATCATCCACCAATGTTTCTTATACAGGGAGACTCCGATCGTATTGTATTACCAGAGCGCACACGTGATTTTGTAGAAAAAATGAAAACAGCTGGTGCAGACATCAAATATCTTGAAGTTGAAGGAGGACATGGTGTTGCTTATGCCGAGAAACTGGAAATTACAGATCCGGCTATCGAAGAATTCTTTGCGAAACATTTAAATCCTGTTGAATAACATCGTTCTCAAAATTCAAATTATGAGAAATGTTCACCTGTTTTTTTTCATTTCAGCATTAAGCCTTTTCGGCTTTAAACTCGTTGCTCAAGAATTTGAAGCGCCAGAGTTAGAGTTCGCTTTTGAATTGAGAGTAACCATAGATACTCCCATAGAACTTGGTGAAGCTCCTTTAGGCAAAAGAGTGATGATACCAATTTCTGGCGGCACTTTTGAAGGACCTAAATTAAAAGGTACAATTCTCAAAAATGGTGCTGATTATCAATATGTGACCAACGACGGTGAACTTATACATTTAGACGCGATCTATACAATTAAAACCGATGATGGTGTTTACATTAATGTTCGCAATACCGGAATAATTTTTAATCCAAAACAGGGGAATTCGATGCCTTATTTTAGAGCGGCTCCTACATTTGAAGCCCCAATCGATTCTAAATATGCCTGGCTTAACAACGCTATTTTTATTTGTAAACCAGAAGGAAAAAAAGAGTATATCTCTATTCAGGTTTGGAAAGTATTATAAGTAGATCACCTCAGGGAAAGCCTATGAGGCATAGGTCAGAAATGAATTTTCAATTTCGAGGTAAGCCTCATAGTATTAAACCCTTTGGCGGTGCCAATAAAAGTCAGTCAAAATAATCTCAATATGAAAAAAATAGTTACTACACTTTTCCTATCACTTTCCATCATAATTGGATGCCAGGAAAACAATAAGAAAAAAGAAAAGGAAGATACAGAAGAATCTACTCCACAGCAATTTAAGAAAAGTGACAATTTAGAAGAGTTAGGTGTTTCTTCTAAGCGTGTAGAAGAAATGGATTCGTTACTTCAAGCTTTTGTAGACGAGAAAAAAGTAAATGCAGTAACGGGATTTGTCGCTCAGCACGGAAATGTACTTTACGACAAAGCTTTTGGTTATAAAGATCTGGAAAATAAAACCCCAGCTTCAACAGAAGATTATTATGTTCTTTTTTCACAGACAAAAGCGATTACAACGGTAGCTTTTATGACCTTAGTTGAAAAAGGACTTGTAAAAGTAGAGGATCCAGTATCTAAATATTTTCCAGAAATATCAGATCAGGTAGTTACCAAAGTAAATGACGATGGCACTTATGAAACCCGACCAGTAACAACACCTATGACATTTGCGCACTTAATGTCTCACTCATCAGGTCTTAATGCTGGATTAGTTTCTGAAATTCGTAAATCTGAAGGTGTTAACGATACAGTTCCTACGAACTTTGGCGAAGAGAAATCAGACCAATCACCAACCGGACAGCGCAGTTTTGGAGGAGATGCAGCTTCAAGATATCTAAAGGATGAAATGATTGAATTGGCCAAATATCCACTTGGTTTTAATCCTGGTTCAGAATGGAATTATCATATCAGCACCAATATGCTGGCGTATATGATTGAAGTAATCTCTGGAGAGCCATTGCAGAAATATGTAAAAGAAACCGTTTTAAATCCGTTAGGGATGAATGATACCGACTGGTATTATGAGCCTAAAGCATTAGATCGTTTTGTAAAACCTTATACGATTACTGAATATGGATTAGAAGCAGGTTCTACTAATTTTGCTGAAGCTGCTATTAGTGAAGACCAAACCTACGCTGAAGGTGCCATTGGTTTAAATGGGCCAATTGAAGATTATGCTAAATTTTGCCAGATGTTACTTAACGGCGGAACCTTTAATAATCATCAAATTTTGAAACCAGAAACCATAAAAAAGATGACATCAACTAATCGCTTACCCGAAGAAAATGCTGGTGGTAAAGGATTTCAGTTTGGATTAGGTTTTCAACTACAAAATAAAGATAACAAACATGTTCCTGCGGTTTCTAATACTGCCTATAACTGGGGCGGAATGTTAGGAACAGAATATATTATAGATCCTGAAAATGATCTAATCGCCTTATTCTACATCAATATGTTTAAACGAGATAATCTGTATCCTCAATTTCTAGAGAAAGCCTATAAAATTGCTGAATAGATACACCTTTTTTTAAAAGTAAAAAGACCTTGTATCCTAATCTTATTATTCTACAGCTGAAACATTACCTTTGCACCTGAACCTTTTTATGGCTTGGAATAATTAAACGATGAAGATATTATTAGTTGAAGACAATAAACGCCTTGGAGAATCCTTAAGCAAAGGATTAAAAGAAGAGGGGTTTATTGTTTTTCACGAACAGGATGGATTTAAAGCCAGAGATCTAATATTCGAGCAGGAATGGGATCTGTTTATTCTCGATATCATGTTACCGGGACTTACAGGTATCGAGCTTTGTGAGCTTATTCGTTTTAAGAAAATCATCACTCCTATTATCATGCTAAGTGCGCTGGGCGAACCTGATGATAAGGTGAAAGCTTTAGACAAAGGTGCAGATGATTATCTGGTGAAGCCTTTTCACTTTAAAGAGCTAATTTCTAGAATCAATGCGCTAAATAGGAGAACAAACAATTACCAGCAAAGCATTGAAGAAGATTTATTTTGCGGCAATTTAAAACTGAATTACAAAGCGCATAAAGTCGAAAGAAACGGCAAGACAATTGATCTTTCGCAAAAAGAGTTTCTCCTACTTAAAACCTTATTAGAGCATAAAAATGAAGTTGTAAATCGCCAAACTATACTTCAGAATGTTTGGAAAACGCAGCAAGATACCTACACAAATGTGATTGATGTTTACATCTCTTATCTTCGAAGCAAAATCGATAGTAAGAGTGAAGACAAACTAATTCACACCATTAAGGGAAGAGGTTATATGATATCTGACAATCAATGAAAATTAGGCAGAAAATAACGCTAATTTCAAGTTTAATCTTCGGGTTTATTTTCTTGCTGTCTTCAATCGTAATTTATATTGCGTTTTACGAGAGCTCTAAAAATATCTTCTTTCAGGAACTCTCCAGAACAGCAAAGATTTCTGGAATGTTTTATTTAGAGCGAGATGAACTTAGCCAAAAAGGATTTGAGCCAATTCAGAATTCTTTTTACAATCTTAGTTCAGACCAGGAAGTCAGCATTTTTAATGAAAACGGAAATATTGCATTCAACACCAAAGAATTGAAGCAAGATTGGAGCGAAAGCATAGAAAAAATTAAAGAAGAGGGAGAACTCAATTTTCGGGATAACGATACGTATTATCACGGCTTATTTTACAAAGACAATCAGGGTGACTTCGTGGTTTTGGTAAAAGCTACCAATCCGCTTATTCAGAGTCAGAAAAAAAGACTAATTAGTATTTTGGCGATTAGCTTTTGCGTGGCGATGATCATTCTTATTTTTCTAACCTATCGCCTATCCAAGCTGGCTTATAAACCGGTAAGAAATATTATTAAACAGGTAAATCATCTAAACCTACATAAAAGTCCGCTGCAACTTTCATATAAAAGTTCTAAAGATGAATTAGAAGAGCTTTTTCAGGCTTTTAATAATCTTTTAAATGAAATTGAATCCAGTTACGAGCAGCAAAAGAATTTTGTAGATTTTTCTTCTCACGAGTTAAAAACTCCGTTGGCAAGCATTATAAATCAGTTAGAAATAAGTCTTCAAAGAGATCGAAGTAAAGACGAATACCGGGAAACTTCAGCAGTAGTTTTACAAGACGCTCAGCAATTAAAAAGTATTTTAGAAAGTCTGCTTACACTTTCAAATCTAAATAAAAACATTCAGTTAGAGGAACATATCAGGATAGACGAGCTTATTTGGGAAATCATAGAAAAGCTAGCTCCTACTTATTCCGAAGAAAAATTCAACGTAAAATTAGAAATTTCGCCTGATGATTTCGATTTACTGCAATGCAAAGGGAATGAAACCCTATTGTATATGGCGCTTTTCAATATTATAGAAAATGCAGCCAAATTCTCTAAATACGAAGTGGTAATGATAAAGCTTTGCAAGGTAAATTATCGATTACAATTACAGGTAAAAGATCAAGGAATAGGCATTTCAGACAAAGATTTAAAGCACATTAACCAACCTTTTTATAGAGGTGGAAACACAGCTTCTTTTCAAGGAAACGGACTTGGAATGAGCATCGCATTAAAAATTTTTCAGCTTCATCAAATCCAATACTCAATTACCAGCCAACCACAGAAATTTACTAAAATTCAGCTTGAATTTCCGCAGTGATAAAAGACTATAATTCAGCAATAAAATCCCCTATCCCTGAACGTAATTTGGGATCGCATTCTTCAAAAATTATTATTCAAATCTTATTGAAATTCTGGGTCAAATCTGGGAATGACGGAAAGATATATTACACAACATTAGAAAATTCTAATCTACTTTAATCTGCTTTTAATGTAGAACAAATTTTACTCTAAGCTTCATTTTCTTCTTTTGTATCATCAAAATAAGGAAATGCAAAAGAGAAAAATTTATCTATTACTTTTTGTTGCTGTTTTGGGGTTGACTAAAGTTGAAGCTCAAACTCAGGATACGTTACAATTAGATGTAGAACAAGCTGAAGGTCTTCTTTTAAAGAATAATCTATCGATTCTTGCCGAGCGTTTATCCATAGATATGGCAGATGCCGAAGTAATTCAGGCAAAAGTATGGCCAAATCCTACGCTTGAGGTTGATGAAGTTAACCTGTGGACTGCAGATTACCAGAAAAAAACCGGTGAGCAACAACCCAGTCTTTTTGGGAGCGACAGTTTTGGAAGGTATCGTCAAATTTCAGCACAAATCGAGCAGGTGATCGAAACTGCGGGAAAACGAAAGAAACGTGTAGAGCTTGCTAAAGTTTCTGCGGAAATGGCACAATCTTATTTAGAAGATTTTCTTTTGAGTCTTAAAACTGAATTCAGAAAAACTATTTATTCTTTTCAGTTTCACGAGAGCTATTCAACGATGCTTAACCGGCAATTAGTTTCTTTAGAAAATATCGTAAAAGCCTACCAAAAACAATACGATCAGGGAAATGTAAACAAAGCTGAACTTATACGGTTACAAGCTTCTTTATTAAGTATTAAAGACGAATTAATTGAAGAGCGAAAAGCCTTAAATGAACTTAATAAAGAATTAGTGGTAATGTTAAATCTACCAGCAAACACTAGACTTTCTTTTGGAACCACATTTAATCCTGATAACGAATATCAGCTTCCTTTTAATTATACGCTAGAATATTTGCAAGAAGAAGCCTTAAAACATCGCCCAGATGTAACCATAAGCAAATTAGACATCCAACGCTCTCAAAAAGAACTGAGTTACGAAAAAGCAATGGCGGTGCCAGATCTTGCGGTGTCTCTGGGTTATGATCGTGGTGGTAATATTTTGCAAGACTTTATTGGTTTTGGTTTTTCCATCGATCTTCCATTTTTCGATCGAAATAAAGGGAATATTAAAAAAGCTGAATTCGCGGTAGAACAGCAAAACTATGTAAACGAAAATAAGCTGTTAGAGGTTCGTGAAGAGGTGCGCAAAAACTTCCAAAATTACTTAGAAGCTGCTCACTTTTTTGATGACATCAACACCGAGTATCTCGAAGGCTTAGACAAAACGATGGAAGCTTATACTGAATACTTCAAATTACAATCCATCAATATCATTACATATATGGATTTTCTAGAATCTTATATCGATACGAAACAGACTATTCTAGAAAATCAGCAGGAATATTTAGACGATTTAGAAGAATTAAAACATAGCACAGGACTAGAAATAAACACACCGCAATAATGAAATATTTAAAGAAAATACAACTCCCATTACTAGCCATAGTGGGATCGGTTATACTTTTTGGTTGCAAGAAAGAATCAAAACCTTTAGTAAAAGAAAAAGAATGCTTTTCTGAAAAAGAAATGACAGATTTTAAACCGCTTAAAATCACTAATGAGAATGTGGTTAAAAGTCTGCGTCTTAATGGCGTAGTAGCTTACAATCCTAATGCCGTAGTAAATTACGTAAGTTTAGTAGGCGGAATAATTACGAACACTTACTTCACTTTAGGAGATAAAGTAGAAAAAAATCAGGTTTTAGCTGAAATAAAAAGTACAGAACTTAACAGTATTGAAGCTGAAGTAAAACAAATAAAAGCGAATCTTGAGGTTGCTAAGCGCCAACTACAGTCTACGCAAAGTTTTTACGATGATGGTATTGCTTCAGAAAAAGAATTAATCGCAGCTAAAAGCGAAAAAGGCAATTTAGAATCTGATTTAGAGAAATTACAAACCAATCTTAAGCTTTATAGCGCGAGTCCCGAGAAAGGTGTTTTTCAAATTAAAGCACCACGAAGCGGCTTTGTTGTCGATAATAAAATTGCAGCCGGAATGCAAATTGGCGCCGAAGGCGATCCCTTATTTACCATTTCAGACCTAGATGAAGTTTGGATAAACGTGAATATTTATGCTTCAGATATTAATGCGGTTAAAGAAGGAATGCCCGTAGGTATTAAAACCAGCAGCTACCCAGATAAAGTATTCGAAGGAAAAATAAATCGAATCTCCAATGTTTTGGAACCCAACGAAAATGTATTAAAAGCCAGAATTGTATTAGACAACAAAGACTTATTTCTTAAGCCAGGCTTGTACGTAGAAGCAATTGTTAGAAACGAAACCGAGGAAAAAGCCCCCCATATTCCTGCTAAATCTGTAGTCTTTAACAACAATGCGTATTACATCGTTAAGCTAGAAGATAAATGCAATGCAAAAGTGAGTGAAGTAAAAATCCTATCTAAAGACGAGAATTCCTTTTTTATTAAAGAAGGACTTAATGAAGGGGACAAAATTGTGACCAATAACACCTTATTGTTATTTGAAAGTACACCATCACTCAACTAAAATAAAGATTAGATAAAATTAATATGGAAAAGTTAACCAATGCGATAGTGTCGTTTTCTTTAAAAAATACATTAATTGTATTTTTTCTAACGGGACTATTAGCTGCAGCAGGTATCTATAGTTACATCCATACGCCTATTGAGGCTTTCCCAGATGTAACCAACACGCGGGCAAGAATTATTACGCAATGGCCAGGTAGAAGTGCAGAAGAAGTAGAGAAATTTGTCACGCTGCCAATGATGAAAAAAATGAACACCATTCCTAAAAAGTCTGATGTTCGTTCAATTTCATTATTTGGTTTATCGGTAGTGACTATTATTTTTGAAGATGGCGTAGACGATTTTTATGCGCAACAATATGCTGCAAATAGATTACAAGGCGTAGATTTACCGGAAGGTTCAGATCCAGAAATCGATCCGCCTTACGGAGCAACGGGAGAAATTTTTAGGTATGTGATCGATAGTGAACGTCCCATCAAAGAACTTTCTGCGATACAAGAATGGGTAATCGAAAGAGAACTTCTTGCAGTCCCCGGAATATCTGATGTACAAAGTTTTGGAGGTGAAGAAAAAACCTATCAGATTCAGGTTAATCCAACTGCTTTAGAACAATACGATCTTACTCCTTTAGATCTTTACGAAGCCATCACCAAAAGTAATATCAACGTTGGTGGAGATATGATTCAGAAAGGTCAGCAAGCTTATGTTGTTCGTGGTGTTGGTTTACTAACCAGCATAGAAGATATAGAAAATACCTTAATCACAACACATAATCAAACGCCGGTCTTAGTTAAAAACGTAGCCAAAGTAGCAATTTCAGCTAAACCAAGATTAGGCCAAGTAAGTTTAGATGACGATGAAGATGTAGTTGAAGGAATTGTGGTAATGCTCCGTGGAGAGAACCCTGCGGAAGTCATTGAACGCTTAAAAAACAAAATTGAAGAACTTAACGAGCGTATTCTACCCGACGATGTAAAAATAAAATCTTTTATCGATCGTACCGAATTGGTAAACTCTACCGTAAAAACGGTAAGCACCAATTTAGTAGAAGGGATTGTACTAGTTTCACTTATTGTATTGGTTTTCTTATTCAACTGGAGAACTACAATAACCGTAGCGATCATTATTCCGCTATCCTTTTTATTCAGTATAATTTTACTGAAAATACAAGGAATGCCGGCCAATCTCATCTCTATGGGAGCTTTAGATTTTGGGCTACTGCTGGAAGGTACGCTGGTTATTGTGGAAGCTGTTTATGTGAAATTAGAAGAAAAATCTCTTGAATTAGGGTTTGAGCGCTATAAACAAATCTCTAAAGGGGATATTATTAGAAACAGCGTTAGCAAAGTAGCGCCCCACATTTTCTTTGCGCAGCTTATTTTAATTATAGCGCTCTTCCCTATTTTTTCATTTGAAAAAGTTGAAGGAAAAATGTTTAGTCCGCTTGCTTTTACCTTAGGTTATGCACTTTTAGGATCGCTTTTATTAAGTTTAACCTTAGTTCCCACAATGTGTAAAGTTTTACTGAATAAGCACATCACCGTTAAAAATAATCCCGTTGTAAACTTTTTCCGCGGAAATATTTTCAGATTATTTAATGCCGCTAGTAAATATAGAAAGCTAACAATGGTCGCTTTTCTAGCCGTTTTTATTGTATGTATTGTAAAATTATTAAATTATGGAACCGAATTTATTCCGCAGCTAAATGAAGGCGCACTTTACATTAGAGCAACTTTACCCAACAGTGTAAGTTTAGAAGAATCTGTAAAAACAGGTAAACAAATCAAGCAAAAATTACGCTCTTTTGATGAAGTAAAGTTTGTCTTAAATCAAACCGGTAGACCTAACGATGGTACCGACCCTACAGGTTTTTTTAATAATGAATTTCATATCGAATTAAAATCTAGAGATGACTGGAAAAGAGATCTCAACAAAGATGAATTGATTGCTGAAATGAAAGATACTTTAGATCAATTTAAAGGGATTAATTTTGGATTCTCTCAACCTATTCAAGATAACGTTGAAGAATACGTTGCCGGAGTAAAAAGCTCTTTAGTGATCAAGATTTTTGGAGATAATCTATTTCTAATGGAAGATCAAGCTACTCAAGTAGCAGAAACCATCAGCAAAATTGAAGGAATCACCGATGTGTTGGTGTATAAAAACATTGGCTTACCAGAGCTGCGCATTAGTTTACAAGAAAATAAAATGGCGCAATATGCGGTAAGCACAGAAGATGCTCAAGCCGTTATCGAAATGGCGATTGGAGGAAAAACTGCTTCTTATTTTTATGAAGATGAACGTAAATTTGATCTACAAATCAGGTTTGACGAGCCATATCGTGATAGCGAAGAAGAAATAGGAAATATTCTTATTCCTACGCTAAACGATAAAAAAGTTCCGCTTAAAAATATCGCTGATATTGAATTTAAAACCGGACCTGCATTTATTTATCGCGAAGGTAGCAGTAGATATACCGGAGTTGGTTTTAGTATTGACGGAAGAGATTTAGGAAGTACCATTGCTGATGCTCAAAAAGCGGTAGATGAAGAAATTAATTTCCCGACAAATACCAAAGTAGAATGGGCAGGAGAATTTGAAAGTAAAGAGCGTGCCACAAAACAGCTAACGTATATTGTTCCGGCAGTACTTCTTTTAATCATCTTCTTATTGTATATGAATTTCGGAAATATAAAAGACACGATTATTTGTATTTCTACACTTTCATTTGCCTTTATTGGCGGATTTATATCCTTATGGTTAACGGGAACCATCTTCGGAATTTCAGCAGGAATCGGATTTATTATTCTCTTTGGAGTGTGTACGATAGACGGAATTATTCTAGTCGCTGTAATGAAAGAAAACCTAGAACATATGACTTTGAAAGAAGCAGTTTCTGAAGGAGTTTACAGTAGAATACGCCCAGTAGTAATGATTGCCTTAATGGGATCGTTAGGATTATTACCTGCAGCACTTTCTAACGGAATGGGTTCTGAAGTTCAAAAACCTTTAGCGATTATGATTGTTGGCGGTTTATTAATCTGTATGCTATTATCATTTACCGTTTTACCACAAATATTTTACTTGTTTTATAAGAAAAAGAACAACTAGTTTTTAAGGCATTCTCAGCTCAATTTTGAGAATATTTTTTCATTATAAGTGTTTAGAGGAAAGGCTGTCTGTGTAAACAGGCAGCTCTTCTATTTTACTTCAAATTTACTTTCACTCTTTGTGCTTTTTATTTGCTAGCTTTTTAATGGAGTTCAATTACTGAATTACAAACAACCTTTAAAACCAGCATTTTAACTTTAAAAAATAAATATTTGAAATAAAAAGAATTCTAATTCAAAATAAACTCTTCTGGAAAATCATCTTCCAGAAGAGTTTTAAAGAATTTATAAGGTATATCTTCCACCTGTAATTTCAATTGTTGCACCAGAAGTATAACTACTATCTTCAGCAGCTAACATTACGTAAGCTGAGGCTAATTCAGCAGGTTGACCCGGTCTGCCCAAAGGCGTTTGCTTTCCGAAGTTTTTCACTTTTTCTCCGGGCATTGTAGCCGGAATTAATGGTGTCCAAATCGGTCCAGGAGCGACCGCATTTACTCTTATCCCCTTCTCGGCCCATAGTTGTGCCATACTTGCAGTAAAGTTTCTTATAGCTCCTTTGGTTGCCGCATAAGGAACCAAGTTATCACTTGGAGAATAAGCATTTACCGATGTCGTATTAATTATACTACTTCCCGGAGCCAAATGTTGTTCTGCAGCTTTACATAGATAAAAAGGAGCATGAATATTTGTTCTAAAGGTTTTATCCCATTCTTCAGCAGTAATGTCTTGTAAACTATTTCTTGCCATTTGAAAAGCTGCATTATTTACAATAATATCTAATTGGCCAAATTTAGCTATGGTTTTTTCAATAATATCCTTGCAGTGCTTTTCTTCTCTAATATCGCCATCGATTAGTAATACTTCAGCGTCTTTGGATTCAATAACTTCTGCAGTCTGCTTTGCATCGTCATGCTCATCAAGATACGAGATTACAACTTTAGCTCCTTCTAATGCATAAGCATAAGCTACTGCTCTTCCTATGCCCGAGTCGCCACCGGTAATCAAGGCTACTTTACCTTTTAGCTTTTCGTTTCCTTTATAAGTGTTTTCACCATAATCTGGAAGCGGATTCATTTTCGATTCTACACCTGGTTCATTCTGTAGTTCGGTGTCAAATGGTGGTTGTGGATACTTTGTTCTTGGATCTTTCATAATTCATTTTTTGTATCTCAATATTATAATAGCTATAGCAGTTAGATGGTTAAAAAAGCGTGAATTGTATTTATTTTAATGAAAATTACCAGACCATTAATTTGTAGTAAAGTAAAAACGTACGATTTATGCTTTTTTAATCATGTTTTTGACGCTATTACATTATATATGTTAAACCATGTGAAATATTGAACTAAATTCTTCTTAAGTCGTTTTTTATAGCAACAGTTCTGGGATAAATTTGAATAAAATTGATGATATGCTAGAAGTTGCTGAAAAAGAAGGTGTTGATTTTAAAGAAAATCATTCTGAGGGTCATATTTATAAAGATTTCGAAGAATTTATTATAGGACAGGATCATCCTTGTATAATGGCTAAAACCGTTTTTAGCATGGATAAAGTGAACCTGAATATCTATAAAAATTTAGGTAATATTGAATTCACTAAAAAGCTTTATTCAGATTTAAAAACTTACATTGAAAATTACGATTTTGAATCTAATGACTTTGAAACTTTTATTGCTGTTTTCCCGGAAACTGTAAATCTAAATGAATTTGAATTCGAAGAACAACTTTGGCTACAATTACAGCGCATTAATAGTATCGATGAATATGATTGGGATACTCAGGTAAGTAGTAATCCACAAGAAGAGAACTTCAGTTTTAGCATTGCAGGCCGATCGTTTTATGTAGTTGGTTTACATCCTAACAGTTCTAGAAAAGCCCGTCGAGCTCCATTCACAGGGATTGCTTTCAATTTACATTGGCAATTCGAAAAATTACGAGAAATGGGAACGTATCAACGCGTTAGAGATGCCATTCGCGGGAGAGATAAAGAATTGCAAGGAAGCATTAACCCGATGTTAGAAGATTTTGGAACACATAGTGAAGCAAGACAATATAGCGGTAGAAAAGTCGAAAAAGACTGGGAATGTCCTTTTAAACATTAAGCAATAGAATAATTTTATATGGAAACGATAGCTAAACAATCTGGTGCCTCACTTACTATTAAAAAAGGAGACCGTTTGAAGGTAACTGCTCCCAAAGGAGAACAGGTTAGCGACATGGTATTGTTTAACAAAAACGATATCAGAGAAAAAATTTCGAGCGGTAAAACTTTAGATTTTGAAGAATCTATCTTGATCTCTAAAGGAAACTTTCTTTGGAGTAACCGTAGCCGTAAGATGATGGAAATTTTAGAAGATACTAATGGCAGAAATGATTTTCTACTAGCACCTTGCAGCCCGGAGACTTTTGAAATCATGTATAATAACAAAGAATATCACCCCAGTTGTTTTGAAAATTTATACACCAATTTAGCGAAATACGATATAACCCCAGATGATATCCCTACGGCGTTCAATATTTTTATGAATGTTCAGTTTGATACTGACGGGAAAATTAGCGTGGATCCTCCTTTAAATTCGGGTCAGGATTATATTTTATTCGAAGCTAAAATGGATTTAATTGTAGGTCTTACAGCATGCTCTGCCGAAGATAGTAACGGTGGCACATTTAAGGAAATTGAATTTGAAGTACTTACATCAAACCAATAAAAGTTCTTTAGCGGAAATTGATTATAAATTGAATAAATAAAATTACTACTAAAACAGATCCTAAAAGTAAAAACGGAAGTGTTAGAAATTCAGGTATAAGCTGAATTGCAGAGCAAATAGCAACGGTGTAACTTAACATCAGCGAAACTATCAAAAGTTTTTGCCTCCGGCTACGGATTAATTTCATGGTCGGTAAATTTGGTTAGCACAACTAAATTAATAAAACTTAACCAACTGAACAACAGCACTATTACATTTTAAGGATATGTGACAACAAATGGTCGTAATGAGATAATACATCAATTAACGATTTTTAATCAATTACGTCTATTCTTTTACAAATCTTATAAATTACAGAGAGATGAAAGCAGCAAAAGAAAGTAGCTTTAATGCGAATCTAAGAGGAATGAGTATACCAGATTGTATTCATAAAATCGAATCAAAATTTGATTTGACGAACGAAGAAATTTCAACATTAAATCAACTCAAAACAACTTCAATTTCTGGAGTTTTCTTAACAGAAGAAGGATCATTTTGCGGGAAGAGCGGAGAGTATTTTTCAGAAAACATTGAAGGTAACGGTAAGGTTTGTATTAAGTATTTTGGCGATGAACCTTATCCAAAGTTCATGATTCTTAAAAAAATTTATGCTGAAGAAAATATGGACTTAAACCATTTATATGCTACCTTAGAAACTAGTGTCCAATTTTTTGAAGAAGCTAAAAGAGCTTCAAAAAGAATGTTTTTTAAGCAGCTTTTTTCGAAACATCAAAAAATTTCTCAGGAGGCGCTTAGTAGACTCAATAAAAAATTCAATCATTCTACAAAAGTCGGTAAGTCCAATGCCGTGTGCTATTCTAATCAACTTCTCACATTACAAAGAAAAGGACGCGATTATGTAATTAATCATGCGATAAGTCTGGAAAATAAAATTTTACAAATAATTCGAAATGATTTTGATGCTAAAAATCATGAATTATCTGATATCGAAAAAGACCTCATGTTTAGCATTTTAGAATTAAGGAATATCCAGAGAAATGAAATATTGAAATAATACCTTAGATATTTTCATCATTTCGTTTTAAACCATCACTCCGTCTTGTAATTTAAAAATTAGTTGAAATTCGCTAATATTAGATAGGATTTCTAGGAAAAATTTCAAAGTGACTGGTATTCTTTTTAATAACTTCAAGTTTACTGGGACGGGAAGCTCTAGCTCGCTGAAGGGCTTTCTCGTAGGCTTCATCGTAATCTTCTAATTGCTCAAATTCTTCTTCACTTTCTGAAGAAAGTCTCCAGGATTTTTCATCTTCATCAAACCAAAGTTGAAATTGCTTTTGTTGCAATAGTGTATGATTACGCTTTAAAAGATGATAGATAATTTTCCCATCACTATAATTCCCATCAGGATAGCTCATTGGTAATAAAGCAAAAAACACATAGTATAGCGAAAAGTATAAAAATTGATAGGTAAAAATAGTAGGAACCAACGCTTGGCTAGTGACTATATAAATTACAACGCAAGAGGATAAAATATTGCCTAGTATCCCGCCTGAGTAAATGAAGAGATTACGCCATCTACTTTCGTCGTAGATATTTTCAAAATAGCAGTATCCGTAATAAAAATAATACTTCCGAATTTCGAAATATCGGTTATCCACTAGAATTCTACCGGATCCTATAATGATCTTTACATTTTTTGCTCCAAGCAATTTTGCGATGAATACATGGCCTAACTCATGCACTAAAGATACTGCAGGCAGGATAATAAAAAAGGCTATAAATAGCTTGGGGATATCCCAAAATTCAATCATTGATTTTTGCTTTAAATTTCAAAACTAAGATAAGTTTAATTCGAAAGAATTGTTTTAACTCATTTTAAGTCAACCATTAACGCGATTTTAAATTACGCAATATTTCTAATTTTCAAAACTAAAACAATTTAAAGTCCTAGATTGATTGCAATCAAAACAAATTGAATGCATTTAATTATTTATCGATTTTGGAAGCTATATTTAGCTTCTTTTCACATCTAAACACTTGTCGCTTATTAATAATTGTTTTTAATTGAGTTTAAAAACATGCTACTACTCATATTCGGTATAATTCTTTACGCTGTTACTGTTCACGATATTTTAAAAACTACATTATCGATGGAAGGTGGCGGATGGTTAACTAACCATTTCTCTAAATTTTTATGGAAGGTGAGTTTTCTAGCAAGCAGGAAAAAGGGAGATTCCAAACTTTTAGGAAAAACTGGTTATCTTATTTTAACTGGCATCATCATACTTTGGGTTGCATTATTATGGAGTAGCTTCTGCTTGGTTTTATTTTCTGACCCGGGGAGCGTGGTTACAAGTGCTAATAAAACTGCTGTGCAAGGTGTTGAAAAATTATATTTTGCCGGTTACACCATTTCTACACTTGGTAGCGGTGAGTATATCGCAGGAAATGACTTTTGGAGAATAATAACTAATGTTTTTTCTTTTACTGGTTTGGTATTATTAACCATGTCTGTTACTTATTTTGTTCCTTTATTACAAGCGGTTATAGATCAGCAAAAATTAGCTGTACAAATAAGTTGTTACGGTAGGACTCCTCAGGAAATGATTATTAATGCTTACGACGGAGAACACTATCAAGGCTTAACCGCAAACGCTTCAGATCTCACCTTATCTCTTATAAAACATACTCAAAATCATAAAGCCTATCCAGTAATCCACTATTTTCATAATAGTGACAAGCGGTTCAATATTATTCTGGAATTATCGAAAATGCACGAATGTTTTGTGATCTTGGAAAATTTGATGGACGACCAATATCAACCTGCTGAAAATGAGCTTCGATCTTTAAAAGTAGCTTTTGAGAATTATTTCAAAATAATTACAGAGATAACAGATGCAAAAGATCAAGCAACTAACGAGGCTCCTAAAATTAAAACAGACCTCTTACTTGAACAAAATTTTATTAGTAGAAAGAAAAATCTTCCAGATTTACACTCTCGTAAAGTCTTTTCTAAACTCGTCGAAAATGACGGCTGGGGATGGAATGATATTCAGGGAAGTGATGCTAGCTAGGAAAATATACGCAATCACAAAATTAAAAAAGGCCGCCATCAATCGATGCGGCCTTTTCTTCTAACACTCCCTGAATTAAAACTAAACTATACAGGAATACTCATTGCTTTTGGTTGTCTTACCCAATTTCTATGTGCAGCAATTTGCTTGATAAACTGCTCTGGTTGTTTTCCGATTAATATCGCAGCATCATCTTCAAATAAATTGATAGCTGTTTTATCCAATAACGCAGTAGTATCTTTTTCAGCAGCAAATGCTTTACAGTGCTTAAGGGTTTCATTTATAAATTTAATAGACTTAGGTGCTTCTGTTAAAGCCTTGATACTCTTAGATCCGCCCGGCAAATAAACCGCATCGTATAAAACACTTTCTGTAGTTAACAGTGCAGCATCCACTTTATGGTCTTTATCGTGATCACATTTTACAGTTCCGCCATGAGTTGCCACTAGATGAACCATTGCATTCTTTTCTGTTAGTGCTTTCTTCATTTTCATTACCTGCTCACCATCGAAACCATCCCCTACCAAAAATGCAATCTTTCGCGTAGCAATACTATCTGAATTTAGATGAGTAAGACTTAGTGCTTCAGATTTTTTAAGATATTCTTTCTTTGGTCCTGGTTGATGATCTGCTGGATCTGCATCTGCACCTATCGCCTGATTTACGGGCTGCTCGATCTCACTAGGAATCTGCATCCCTAAACCATCTGCTACCTTTATTGCAAGATCATTATCGATTTGATTGATTACATAAAGCATACGTTGCTTAATGTGATCGTAGGTACATTTACCAAGTTCGAATGTATAGGCATCTGCAACGTGTTGCTGTTCCCAATCAGTCAAACTTCTATAGAACAATGCTGGTTGCGAATAGTGATCATTAAAACTAGTACTTCTCGCTCTAATTTTTCTAGCATCGATACGCTCTTCGTAAGATGTAAAACCGCCTTGCGCCATTTTTGCTAAATGTGGGCATCCTCCGCCAATTGAATTTGGGAAATAAGCAGTTTTCCCTTTATCAACAGTCATTCTCATCTGCGCATCACGTTGATTGTTATGCGTAGGATTTATAGGACGATTGATTGGTATCTCGTGAAAATTAGGACTTCCTAATCTTGAAAGCTGGGTATCGGTATAACTAAATAAACGTCCTTGCAATAATGGATCGTTTGAAAAATCTATTCCCGGTACTACATGACCTGGATGAAAAGCTACCTGCTCGGTTTCTGCAAAGAAATTATCAGGATTTCGATTTAATGTCATCTTCCCAACACGTTTAACCGGTACCATTTCTTCAGGAATCAGTTTTGTTGGATCAAGAATATCAAAATCGAATTTATGTTCATCTTCTTCAGGAATAATCTGGAAACCTAATTCCCACTCTGGATATTCGCCACTATCGATAGCATCCCACAGATCTCTTCGGTGAAAATCACTATCTGCACCATGAATTTTAACAGCCTCATCCCAGGTTATAGAATGTGTTCCTAAAAGTGGTTTCCAATGAAATTTTACAAAATGAGATTTTCCTTCAGCATTAATCAATCTAAAAGTATGAATACCGAAACCTTCCATCATTCTGAAACTTCTTGGTATAGCACGATCACTCATCACCCAAATATGGTTGTGCAATGTTTCTGTTGTGCGAGAGACAAAATCGTAAAAGGTATCATGCGCTGAAGCAGCCTGCGGAATATCTTTATCTGGTTCCGGTTTAACAGCATGGATCAAATCTGGAAACTTCATGGAATCCTGAATAAAAAATATAGGCATGTTATTTCCTACAAGATCGAAGATTCCCTCTTCCGTATAAAATTTTGTTGCAAATCCTCTAACGTCTCTGGCTAAATCGGCTGATCCTTTATTTCCGGCAACCGTAGAAAAACGCACAAATACAGGAGTTTTTCTGGTGGTATCGGTAAAAATACCAGCTTTAGTAACTTCTTCCTGACTTTCATATAACTCGAATACACCGTGAGCTCCACTACCTCTTGCGTGTACTATACGCTCTGGAATGCGCTCATGATCAAAATGCGTTATCTTTTCTCTTAAAATAAAATCTTCTAATAAGGTAGCTCCACGCTCCCCTGCTTTCAAGGAGTTATTAGTATCATTAACTTTAACTCCCTGGTTAGTAGTCATTGTCTTTCCCGTACCATCTTTAGTATTGGAAGCCAAATCCTGAGTTTTTTTGTTTTCTTTTTTTTCTTCACTCATAGCATAATAAGTTTTGAATATTGGTTAAGCGAGTTGAAGGTAGGCTAATGCAAATGAAGAAGTGTGCGCTATTGGAAGAGGATGTGCTTAATACAGCCTTTAACTCAATTATGGCATACTATAACATAATATTAAGTAAAATAACAACCTGAATCATACCAAATCTATCTCCTTTAACTAATTGAAAATCATTCAGCAAACAGCAAATATTGAAGAAAGCAAACTTAAACCTCGAAACTCCTAGAAGGCTTCACCAATACTGATGTAGAAGTTGCTACCATCTCTTGTGAAAGCATAATCAAACCGAAGATATACATCTTTCTTCTGGAAAATTAAAAATCGTGCTCCTGCACCTGCAGACCATTTTAGGCTATTGAATTCTACTTCATCCCATTCATCAAAGACCTCTCCTACTCCGGTAAAAATTGTTGCACCAAGCCGATCTGTAAAACCTAATTTTAATGGTAAAAATCGATACTCTACCTGTGCAGCAACCTGATTTCTATCTCTAAATCTTCCTTTAAAATATCCACGCATTAAGCTTTCGCCTCCCATATAAGAAAGCTGATTAAAAGGTACATCACCACCAAAATTAAACTCTCCAAATAGTTGCGCCGCAAGAACATCCCGTTCCCCTATTTTTTTGAAAACACGGTTGTCTATAGAAATTAGCTGATATTCCACATCGCTATCCCAAAACGGATTATAATTCAGATACGCAAATTCGCTAAAAAAAGCATCCCTTTCATTTAAAACATTATGTCTTTGATCATACACTAATCCTACACCTAAACCGAAGTTAGTAGTCCCTTCGGCTCCAAAGGGTATTTGAATATCTTCTAATTCATTATCATTCTTGCCTTCAAAAGATACATTTGTAAGGCTTCTAAAATCTGTTTCTAAACCTATATAAAAGTCTTCCAGTACTCTTCTTAAAACTCGCTCTTTAATTCTAATTTGGGTTGCATCTACTAGGGCTATATTTTCCTTCGGAACATCATTCCCTATTCCATAATATTTAAGCGGAAATTGCTCAAAATCGATATCTCCAAGGAAAAACCATTTGTCTTTATCTGAATATAGTGCGTGACCAATACGTAAACCATATTGCCCATTAAGAGTAAAAAAACTATAGGCTTTCATTTCGCTAAGCCTGTTATTTACATCTTCATTCGCATAATAAATATACAGCGGAGTTACTCC
Source organism: Zunongwangia endophytica (assembly GCF_030409505.1). Lineage (NCBI taxonomy): Bacteria > Pseudomonadati > Bacteroidota > Flavobacteriia > Flavobacteriales > Flavobacteriaceae > Zunongwangia > Zunongwangia endophytica. The sequence goes on from NZ_JAUFPZ010000002.1 coordinate 2,710,402, forward strand.
AAATTCTACACCTGTTTCAGGCCTATAACCCACAGTAGGAAAAACGAAAAACTGAGATTTCTCTTTGGATACTGTATCATTTAAAATATTATTGATGTATCTGGTTATAAATCCCTTTTTAGATTTCTCATCTTTAGTCTCCTGTCCAAAGACAGTGATACTTACAAGCATAAGGCTTAAAGTAAGTAAAAACAAATAGGTTTTTCTAAGCATAGTTTGGTATAAGCGCAAATGTAAGCTTTTACAAATTCCTGTAGTATTTTTAACTTTTTGTAAACAATTTGAATATCAAATACTTATAAAGGTTTTCAAAGTATTGATATTATATATAACGCAGAGCCCTAACGTTAAATAATTCCTATTCCGTAGGTGTTTTTTATTTCAATCATGACAAAAGTACTATGCGTACTACCTATGCTTTTAACGCCACCCAGTTTATTGAAAACAAAATCTTGATAGTGCTTCATATTACGAGCGTAGACTTTCAATAAGAAGTCAAAGTCGCCAGAAATATTATAACACTCCACAATTTCATTAATTGCCATAATATCGTCTACAAATTGATTTCCGATGTTTCTATCGTGCTTCTTCAACTTAATATTACAAAAAACGATAAATCCTTGATGCAATTTTTCAGCATCCAGAATGGCAATATATTTTTTTATGTATTCCTTTTTTTCCAATCTCTTTATCCGTTCAAAAACCGGAGAAGCTGATAAATTGACCTGCTGCGCTAACTCTTTTACAGTGAAATTAGAGTTCTCGTGAAGTATTTTTAGCAGCTTGAGATCTACCTCATCTAAGTTTTCCATAGGATAATATTCTTTTTAAAAGTCTATAATTTCACCTTAAAAGTACAATATTCTAATATAATCAATCTATGCAGTTATTTAAACCTAATTAGGAATTAAATTTAGACAAAAAAACGCTATTATATAACTTTGACCATCATAAAAACCTAACGAAATAAATTATGTGTACCCATTCAACCATCCAAAATAAATCAGATGTAGTAGGAAGCTTTCTACGCCCAGAAGCCTTAAAAAAGGCTAGGGAACAATTTGCTAATAATCAAATTAGCGCTTCTGACTTAAAACTTATCGAAGACGAAGAAATTATTAAACTAATCGAGAACCAAAAAGAGGCTGGTCTAACTGCACTCACCGATGGAGAGTTTAGAAGAAGCTACTGGCATTTAGATTTCTTTTGGGGATTAGGTGGCATCGAGCACTTCTTAAAAGATCAAGGTTATTTATTTCAGGGAGAAGAAACCAGAAAAGATTCTGCCAGACTCTCGGGTAAAATAAAATTCAACCCTGAGCATCCGGTTTTCGAAAGCTTTTTATTTCTGAAAAAACATACTGGGAAAAACCATATCGCAAGACAAAGCATTCCAGCTCCCGCTCAATTATATGCCGAATTAGTTAGAGGCAATAATGAGGAATATGTGAAGAAATTTTATCCTAATCAAGAAGAATTATATAAAGATATTGCTGAAGCCTATCAACAAACCATTCTAAAATTATATAATCTTGGTTGTAGAGATTTAAAAATCGACGATTGTACCTGGGCAATGATCTGTGATACTAATTTTTGGAAAACAATGGCCGGTGAAGGTTTTGATCGCAACCTGCTTAAAGAAACATATCTTAAATTAAACAATTTGGCTTTAGAAAATTTACCTGAAGATTTACGTTTATCAACACATGTTTGCAGAGGTAATTACCATTCTACCTGGGCCGCATCTGGCGGTTACGAACCAGTAGCCGACACACTTTTTGCTAAGGAAGCGGTAGAAAATTTTTATTTAGAATTTGATGACGATCGTTCTGGCGATTTTGAACCGCTAAGATTTGTACCAAAAAACAAGAATGTTGTTTTAGGCTTACTTACCAGTAAAAACGCGACCTTAGAAAACAAGCAAGTTATTATCGATCGCATCAAAGAAGCGACTCAATATGTAGATTTGGAACGCCTAAGTTTGAGTCCGCAATGTGGTTTTGCTTCTACCGAAGAAGGGAATATTCTAACCGAAGAAGACCAATGGAAAAAGATAAAATTAATCAATGAAATTACTGAAGAAGTTTGGGGTTAATAACTTCAAATATATACTATATAAATCTCGCTATTCCTCATAGTGAGGTTTTTCCCCTTAGATTTAAAATTCCTAAATTCAAAATCTCTAAACTTGAGTTTCAACTCTATTATAACCAGAAATTAAGACACTTAAAAAAAGCGAAAGATGGATCTTTCGCTTTTTTTCATTTTGAAATAGGTGTAACAGGTTTTTAGAACTTGTAACCTACACCAATATTTAAGGTATTCAAACGAGCTTTAGTATCTCCGTAAAAATCATCACTAGAATAGCGATTTGTAAGCTCTACCCCATATCTGGCATCTATAAAAAAGTTCTCGTCGATATGATATCCTACTCCAAAAGCAGCATCTAAGCCTACAGTGTTGATTTCTACATCTTCAAGAATGAAAGTTGCTTGTGGACCCGCCTGAACAAAAAATCCAGATTCTGCTATATAATACTGAGCTAATACGGGCACAGATAAAAAATTGACCTCTTTAGCTCTCATGTAGTTTACAGAAGGTTGTATATGCCAGTTTTCATTTAAATGGAAATCGGCTAAAAAACCTAAATAAAAACCAGATTCGTTTTCAGACAAACTATAACCAGATGCTTTCTCTGAAATTCGAACATTAGCATATCCTGCCTGGAAACCGAAATCTACTTCCTGAGCGAATGAATTGATCCCAACAAAAAGAACCATAACTAGAAATAATTTTTTTACCATTGTCAAATAAATTTTAATTTTCAAGGGCGCAAACGTAATCTTTTTTTGGAAAAAATCAACCCTTTGGATCAAAAAATACATGCTTAAAATGTAATCTTAAGCCCGCAGAACTAAGCGATTTATCATTTATTCGTGAATAGATTTTACAGGAGGCAATCTTCTTTAAGTGATTGAAAAGTTTAATAAATGACTGGTAATAAAAATGTATAAACTTGAATAATAATCACTAAGTCAAAGGTTTGTATGAACTGGCTAAGTTTTAGGTATGGATTTCAGGATCTACAATAGTAATTTCATAACAAACCATTGAAAGTTTGGTCGTATTACCACAATAGACCTCCAATACACTTCCAGATTTTTTTTTGCAAAACAAACACTTTCAATTTTACCAAAGCAATTAATCTTTTCTGGATAGGATCAGGAATTTCTAATTTTCACTTAGTTCTGATATACTATTTAAGGATAATTGAAATAAGGAAGGATTAGCCAAAAGTTGGAGTAAATTTTCAAGCATAAAAAAAGCCTTTCATTTCTGAAAGGCTTTCTGCAATCTTGCGGTCTAGACGAGACTCGAACAACAACATTAACTAATTGATTATTAGAGTTTTAAAATATTTTAATTTTTACCTTACCCCGAATTAAGCACCTTTTAACAAAGTTTAACATTTAACTGAACGTTCAGTAGTTGTTCTAATTATTCGAAATGGACTTTAATCGCCATTATCAAATTCATTTCTAAGGCTACTCGATTTCAAACACCTTTTAAGATAGCATAATATCGGAGTATTGATGTTCACCTATTCATTTCTTCACTTCGGTAGTATTAGATTTTTCCCAAGCTTTTTTATTTAATACGAAGAAGGGATGTCCATTGGAATGAAGCACCTTTCTTTTATTATAAACCTAAGTCTTCTAATAAATCTATTTAACTTGAGGTATCCATCGATGGAAAATATTATTCAAATTGTATTGCTCTATTTCCCACCTGCCCAATTGATGAGCCCATTCCACTCGATTTTCTGGCGATGCTCCTGCTCCTATACTTTCATATTCTCCATAATATACTGTCTTCTCTTTTTCAGGAAACATGGAGTCTCCTGGCCAGGAATGCCACCCTTCTTCCAAAATCTGAGCTCCCATTTCTGTATTTATAAATACCGTCTTAGCATAAGGCCGCCATGGTCTTCCTAAAAATACCTTAGTAACATCCTTATCTGCAATAAGCTTACACTTATAAAACACAAAACCAAACTCCTGATTTCTAGGGGTTGCTGCTGCCGTGATATAGGAATTTGTAAGACTTTTAATGGTACAGCCTTGAAATACAGCTATGGCTTGGCCAAAAATAAAATCTGTAGTACCCTGAATAAAGCACTGTTCATAATATTGCCTGGATCCTTCTTTAGCCGCGTATAAAGTATCCTGACACCCTAAAATCTTACAATTTACGGCTACAAATCGATCACCTTCCACATGCAAAGCGACAGCCTGACCTTCATTACAAGAAGTATTTTGTATCGTCAAATTTTTCAAATGCACATCTGTTCCTTGCACTAATAAGGTATGTGAAGAAAAAGTGCCATGTTCTTTTTTAGTAAGTTTATCAATCTTGCCAGTATGATCATCGTTTGTTATAATAGTTTTATCGCGATCGCTTCCCTTTAAAGTGAGCTTAGTTATATGAGAAGGAATTACTATCTTTTCATTATAAATACCTGCAGCAATTTCTATAAGTACTTCTCCTGGACCAAATACTCGAACAGAATTAATGGCATCCTGAATACTGCTAAAGTCTGCCTGATCATTTTTAGCTACCTGAATTGTACGATACGGCGGTGTATATGGTTCTTTTAAAAATTTATCCAGAAAATCGAGTGTGTATCTTAGTGTAGGTTGAAACCAAGGATTAACCAGCCAAAAAGCATGAGGAGTATCTTTTAAAGTATGAACTTCACTATAAATATTGTACTCATCCAGTAAATCAATATAGCTGTCACGCCCTCCATGGAAACGGGGTTGTGCACTATTTATAAAAAGTGTAGGAGGCGTTTTACTATTCACGTATTCTATAGGAGATGCCTCTTTCCATGTCTCGGGTTTTTCCTCATACGTACCTCCTAACCAGGTATTCAAAAGCCGGCCTTTTTCTACCTCTGGATGCACAAATGTTGTGACTCCATCTATATTTACGATAGCCTGCACTGCAGAACTGAATTCTTGATCCTCCTCATCATAGATTTCAGAATCTGGAGTTACACCCACTTGCATCGCTAATTGTGCCCCTGCAGATCCACCTAATGTAGCTATACGATTAACATCCAGATTTAACTTTTTTGCATTTTTTCGCATCCAGCGTAGCGCATCTTTAAGATCTAAAACCGCAGCAGGATAAATGGCCTCTCCACCCAGCCTATAGCTTGGTGTTACTGCAACATAGCCATTAGCCGAAAGCGCCTGCGCTAATACGCCTAAATTTTCTTTTTCTCCTGAAAACCATCCTCCACCGTGAATAAGAAGAACCCCAGGCAGTTTTTCATTATTTTTTTGTTCTGGAATATATGCGTCAAGCTTTAAATCTGAAGTTTCCGTTTTCTTATATCGTATGTCTTTTAATTGCTTAACAGCCAGTGAGGAATCGAGCTGAACAGGGCTAAGAAAGTCATAATGGCTGGACAAATTTTGAAAGTTTGTAGCGATTGTATAAGGTCTTATATTCAGTTTTTCTTTTTGAGCAATTGAAGTTTGCACGAAGCAAAGAAGAAATATTAATGTTCTAAAGCATTGCATGTTAATGATGTTTGGTGGTTGAAAGAGTTGCTTACTGTAATTAAAATAGGTTTTTATAGTGGACATTTTGTCTTTTCAATAATTATAATTTTTGATTACTCTAGGCTCGTCGACCCAGTACCTGGCAATGATGACCTGCCAGATACTGATTAAAAAAATGTATCCTAAAATCGCCCAATTTGAGTTATTTTTTTCGCAATAAAATTTAATAACCTGGATTTTGAGTAAGGTTTGGATTGGCGGTAATTTGTTCCTGAGGAATAGGATAAATACCCCTATATTCTTCGGTCTGTGTAGTCTTAAAAGCCCAGGTGTCATTAAAATAACTTTCAAACCTTATCATATCCCTTCTACGATGTCCTTCCCAGATAAATTCTCTAGCGCGCTCTTCCTCTATTATATCTAAGCTTAAAACATTTAGTGAAGTTGCATTACTTCTATTTCTAACTTCATTTACTAAATTTAAAGCTTCGGTAGCATTATTATTTAGTCTGAACAGTGCTTCTGCCTTTGTTAATAAGATATCTGAATAGCGGGTTAGAACATAATCGTTATCTGCATTAGATCCCGAGAAACTAGCACCAACGGGCGTATATTTCAGCACTTTATAACCTTCATTATCTTCCGCACTTACCAGATCCTGTACCGGTATTAAAACCAGTTGCTCGCCATTGTCCATTAATAATGGTTCTCCATTAAGATAGGTTTGCGGGCCATATTCCAAAAGCTCTTTACGTGCATCATTATCGCCATAACGATCTAAAGCTTCTTGATAGGTGCTGTATCCATTTGCGGGCACAAAAGGCAAATTATATTTCAATTGATCTAAAGCATTTTGTGCATATAAAATAAATTGATTGTTGCCAGCATTGCTTATGGGATCATTGGTAAATGCACTAATAAGTTCAGGCGAATTTGTTTGGGAATTAGAAGCAAAATTATCAATCACTTCGCCAGAAAGATGATATCCACCAGAATTAATAACTTTATCACACATTTCTATCGCTTTTTGCCATTGTGGTGTGCCAGTATAAACTTCTGCATTTAAATACATCATGGCTAGAAGGGAATAGACCGATTCTTTGGTAAACCTAGGGTAATAATCAGATCGATTAACTTCATTTACAGATGGCATATCTTCAGCAGCAACTAATAATTCGCTTTCAATAAAACTAAAGATTTCTGATCGGGAGGTGGTTTGTGGCAAATCGTTAGGATCAATTCTTGCCACCGTCACCAAAGGCACATTTCCCCAAAAATCCATAGCATAAAAGTAACCATACGCTCTTAATGCTTTTGCCTCTGCTATGATTGCAGTTAAATTCTCGCTATTTGGTGATTGTTCCAAACTTTCTATAACGGCATTAGCTGTTCCTATCTCCTGAAAGATATTTTTCCAGGCTCTACCTGTAGTAGCATTTGCAGGATCCACCTGATGTCTCATGATATCAATGTTGCTTTGATCAAACCATCCACCGCTCGCACGTCCAGGAACAATAAATTCATCAGTCCCAAACTCTGCTATTCTCCAAGGATCCCCAATACTTTGCACATAAGACAGTTGCTGATAAATCCCTGCAACAGAGGCAAGAGCTTCCTCTTCAGTATTATAAAAATTCTCTGGCGATAAACTACCAAAAGTTTCTTCATCCAGATCAGTACAGCTTACAGCTAGGATGGCAAGGCCCAGTATGATGGCTATTTTATGTATATATAACTTCATAATATGTATAAATTAAAAGGTTAAGTTAAGTCCCAAAGTGACAGTTGTTGCTTTAGGATAAGCGAGATAATCAATTCCCAGGGGAGCAATACCAGCTCCGGAAACTTCTGAATTTACTTCAGGATCCAAACCTGAATAACCAGTAATTACAAATAGGTTTTGGCCAGTGAGATAGAGTCTAGCATTGGAAAAGAATATATTTTCAGAATTTAAATTATAGCCTAATGTAAGATTGTCTAATCTTACAAACGATGCATCCTCTATCCATCTTGAAGAATATTGTTTAGGCTGATCTCTGGTTACCCCGCTTTCTACGGCTTCTTTAAAAACATTCCTTCCCGGCAAATTACTGAGGTACGCTAAATTATTCGCGGTTAAGTTGTAAACATCATTTCCTACAGAGCCTCTTAAATTAAACGATAGATCGAAAGCTTTATAAGTAAAATTGTTAGAAAACCCGAAAGTAAAATCAGGTTGCGCAGAACCAATAATCTTGAGTTCTGGATCAAATTGCTCTACTCCATCTTCTATTCCTAAAAATTCTCTTCCATAAAAAGTACCTACTTCAAATCCTGGTCGTATTAACTGTGCATATGTACCACTGGTTAATCCCTGGCCTCTTAAAGGACCAACTTGTATATCATCGCCCTGATATTGAGCGTTAGATAGGCTTAGCACTTCGTTTTTATTATGACTGAAAATCAAATTTGATCGCCATTGGAAATTCTCCTTTTCGATAGCATATGCTCCTAATGATAGTTCAATACCGCGATTACGTACACTTCCTACATTGGCAAGCTGTGTATTTACCGCAGTAGGAGTAGGAACTGGAATTCTCAATAAAAGATCTTTTGTTTCTTTATTATAATAATCTGCAGTACCATAGATTTTACCTTTTAAAAGACTAAAATCAACACCAACATTGAATTGTGCAGTTTGCTCCCATTTTAAATCGGGGTTAGCATACTGCTGCGGCAAAACCACGGTGATTCTTTGTCCTCCTACAATGTATCCAGTGGTGCTGGCTCCCAATGTTGTTATAGAATTTAAATTCCCTATTTCTTGATTCCCGGTTACCCCGTAACTTGTTCTCAATTTTAAATCGTTAATCGTATTGGATTTAAAAAATTCTTCATCTGATATTCTCCATGCTACAGAGCCTGAAGGAAAAACACCCCATTTATTTCCACTTCCAAAGCGACTGGAACCATCTCTACGAACAGTAGCTGTGAGCAAATATTTACCCTGATAATCGTAATTAAGTCTTGCATACATAGAGATCAAAGTATTACTCTGTTTAAATGAAGATACGGTACGTACATTACTTGCTGCTTGTAAACCATACCATTTAAATTCATCAGACAAGAAACCATTAGCATCATTTCTTAAGCCTTCATCTACGAAATATTGGTATGAATATCCTGCTAATGCATTAATATTATGATCTCCATATTTCTCCTCAAACTTTAAGGTAGTTTCAAGTAACTTATTGAAGCTTGTTAATTTTTGTACGTTAGCATAACCTCCTAAGCCCTGCCCTAATGGGTTTTCCTTACTTAGGTAAGAATTACGATCAATAGTTTGATTAGTATATCCTAAATTTACATTGACACTAAGTGGATCAATGATCTTATAATCTGTAGTGAAATTTCCTAGAAACCTGTTATTAGTACGTTCATCAATAACCTGCTCTGAGAAAGACAAAGGATTCACTCTATAGGGTAAAATATGATTAAAGTTTCCATTTTCGTCGTATACCGGATATGTAGGGTTAAAAACATAAGCCTCATAATTGATACTGGAACCAGCTTCACTACCCACGGTATTAGAAACCGGAGCTGCATTTGAAACTGTTTGCCCGTAGTTTAACCTTAAATCAAAAGATAATTTTTTATCCAACATTTTTTGCCCAATATTAATACGCGCAGTTCCTCGATTTAAATTGGAACCTAATACCACACCTTCTTGATCGCTATAGCCCAGAGATGCTCTGTAATTTGTATTTTCTGAGCCTCCACTAAGAGAAAGATAATAATCCTGCACCTCAGCGGTTCGATATACTTTATCCTGCCAGTTGGTAGATGCACCACCATCATTTAATGGTAAATCAAGATCATTTACCACCTTTCGATATTCATCTGCAGATAGGACATCGATCGTATTAGAAACAACCGAAACCCCATGGGATACATCCAAAGAAACATTCATTTTCCCTGCAGTTCCATTTTTAGTGGTTATCACAATCACACCATTGGCACCTCTAGAGCCATAAATAGCTGTTGCAGATGCATCCTTCAGCACACTTATAGATTCTATATCACTGGGATTTAAAGTCATTAATGGATTAACCGGTTCTTGATCAAAAAAATCGGTTCCACTACCACTTATATTTGCTTGACCCGTACCAGAAGATGTAGAAATTGGCACCCCATCTATAACATATAAAGGTTCATTTGACCCGGTTAAAGAAGTTCCTCCACGAATCAAGACAGTATTTGACCCTCCGGGCTTACCACTATTTTGAGCAATATTAACACCAGGCATTTTACCTTGAAGAAGTTGTTGCGGACTTTGTTGTACACCTTTATTAAAGTTCTTAGCAGAAACCGAAGTTACAGCACCTGTAATATCTTTTTCATTTTGTGTACCATACCCAACTACAACGATTTCGTCTAAAGCTGCAGCATTTTCTGTAAGCGTAACATTAAGCGTATTTTCGCTATTTACTGTTTTTGAAACCGTGTTCATCCCAATAAAGGAAAACGTCAAAACATCTCCTGGTTTCGCTTCAATAGAATATTTCCCATCAAAATCTGTCGTGGTACCAATTGAAGTACCCTTAATAAGCACATTTACTCCTAGTAAAGGTGTACCATTCGTATCTTGAACCAAACCTTCTACAATATTTTGATCTTCAATCAATTTAGTACCTAAATCTGCCTTTTCTTTGAATAAGATATTATTGTTATCAGTAATGGCATAAGTTAGCCCACTTGATGCCAAACCAAGACTAAGCATTTCTGTTACTTTAATATCTCCTTGATAAACTTGAACTTTTGGTTTATTTTTAAACAATTGTTTAGGATAAATAAACCTGTAATCGGTCTGGCTTTTAATAATATCGAAGATTTGATCCACACTCAGCTTTTGATCTTTATCGATGTGTACTTTTTGCTGAGAAAATGTTTCATTCGGGCTAAAGGCCAGAATTGTAGAACAAAAGAAAATTAAAAAGGTTTTCATAATTAAAATTGTACACCGCTTAATTAGATAAGCTTTGTTTTTTATAGTTTTGTTTTTCATACAAAATAGATTAGTTAAACACCATGTTTGATTAATTTAGGTGAGGGGCGAAGTTCGATACCGCAAAATGTCAAAACTTCGTTCCCTCTTTTTTTAATTTATTATAATTAATTTTTGTTTGATTTGATATGAATTGATAATGCCTGAACTTTTTATACTTTCCAGTATTTCCTCAATTTCCTGGTCTTTACTTAAAACTCCTACAAATTCCTCTTCTCCAAGTTGGTGATTCTTCAAATCAAATTTTACATCGTACCATCTGGCCAATACCTGGATAATATCTTTTAGCTTTTTATCTTCAAAACTGAAAACACCATCTTTCCAGGAGATTTCGTTATATACATTTACTTGCTGCTTTTTAAATTCTCCTTTTCCTCTACTGTATATCATCTGATCATTCGGCTTTAAAGCATATTTTTTATCGCGTGATTTTAAGAGAATATTTCCTTCTACTAAGGTGGTGTAGGTTTTAGTTTCTTCTTTATAACTTTTTACATTGAATTGTGTCCCCAGTACCTGAATAACTCGTCCTTCATTATGTACTTCAAATAAACTTCCATGATGTAAATCACTAGGGGAAACTTCAAAATAAGCCTCGCCATACAGTAGATATACACTACGCGATTTACCTTCAATAAAAGACTCTGGATACTTCAGTTTAGAATCAGAATTCAGCCAGACTTTTGTGCCATCAGATAGTTTTAATTCAAATTGTGCTCCACGAGGTACGGTTAGATAATTATATGCGATTTTTTTAGCGTCTTGATTGTCATTATAAATAAGCTGCTTACCATCACTCTTAATTCCTTTGATTTGATAGGCATCGCCTTTTTTCAATATAACCTCTGCACCATCCTCCAAAGTTAGAATAGCACCAGGAGTCCCAGTAGGGGTCTCTACTATGTTTGGTGTTACATTCTTTTCATCAAAATTATTCTTTTCGAATTTTAAATAGAAAACACCGGCAACTGCAATAATTGCAATTGCTGCCAAAGTGTATAAAGAATGCTTCCTTCTTTTCTTTCTTTTTTTTGCATTCTGATCACTCTTTATATGTTCTCTCAATAATTGATGAACTTTATCATCATTAAAATGTTTTAAGCTATTATCAATTGCAAAATTTAATCTTAATAATTCTCGAAACAACTTGGTATTATCTGAAGATCTTAGCCATAGCTCAAGTTTATCCAACTCTTGAGCTGTGGCTTCTTTACAAAAAAATTTTACGATTATAGATTCTATTTCAGCGTTCATAGATTAAAATCTTATTATTAATACGGCTGAAATTTTGCAAACCCTACCTTTTTAAAACAAATATTTTATAAATTAGATAATTATAATAGCTTTTTTTAATCAATACGTCATGACGAAAACCTTTTCAGATAATGTATGTTTAATTAATTCCTTAAAAAAGGGTAATGAAGATGCCTATAAATATCTTATTAATATCTATCATCATAAATTATACGTTTATGCATGTCATTTAATTGCAGATAAAGATCTTGCTGAAGATATTGTCCAAAATGTATTTATAAAGATCTGGAAGAATAAAGAAAATCTTAAACCTACACTTTCAATCAAAAATCTGTTATATAAATCTGTATATAATGAATTTTTAGATCAGTATAGAAAAAACAAAAAAACGATATATTTAGAAAAGAAATATATTGATACCCTTTCCAGCATTGTTGAAGAAGAGTCTGAACACTCGCTTGATCAACTTATAGCTATTGTAAGAAATGAAATAGAAAAATTACCGCCTAAATGCAAGCAAACTTTTTTGCTCAGTAAAAAAGAAGGGCTCACCAATACAGAAATTGCTGATTATTTAAACATCTCCATAAAATCTGTCGAAAAGCATATTACAAAGGCTTTTAGCACCTTAAGATTAAAAGTCGGAGACGCAAATTCCCATATTTTCCTGTTTCTCCACAAGTTGATTTAGCTTGATTGGAATCTATTCTTTTTTCAATTAAAAAAATAAACGCCTAAAAAGTAAGCTTTTAACCTACACTGAATTCAGCATATTTTAAGAAAATTCAATTTTAATCAGGTAAATTTAAATAGTAATGTATACTTCGCCCTCCACCTATTGGCCTTAAAATTTCTTTAGAAACCATATCCTGTAAATCTCTTGTGGCCGTTGCTTTTGAAGTTTTGGTTACTGAAATATATTTCTTTGCTGTCATTCCTCCTTCAAAACTGTCTATGCCTCTATCGAACATTTTCAAAATTACTTTAAATTGGCGATCATTCAAATTCTCTCGATGTTGATCCAGAAATTTAGCTTTCATTAAAATGAACCTAATAATCGCTTTTGCGCTCTTCTGCGCGCTTAAGATAGTCTCACAGAAATAAACAATCCAATCCGTGATATCCATGGAACGTTGTGCAGTCTTTAAGGCTTCGTAATAATCCCTTTTGTTTTGTTCGATGGCAGTAGAAATACTTAAAACCAATACCCTACCTAAAGATTCAGACAGACATTTATCGACTATTGCTCTACCTATACGTCCATTCCCATCTTCAAATGGATGTATCGTTTCAAAATACAAATGAGCTATAGCAGTTTTAATTAATGACTCCCGAATATTATTATTTTCAATATTAAATTCCTCATACCATTGGATAAACTGTTTCATCTCAACTGGAACACAATGAGACGGAGGAGCTTCGTAGTGAACTTCCTCTTTCCCATATCTCCCTGATACAATAAGCATGGGTTCCTCTCCAGATCGATAATTACCTTCCTGAATATACCTGGATCGGTTAAATAACATTGTATGCCATCCTTCAATCATTTGTTCACTTAAAGTTGCAGAAAAATTTTCCCTCACCTCTACCATTAACTCAGCAATACCTCTGGCATTAATATCCCTAATATTAGTGCCATCACCTATACCCAATCGATTTTTGATGGAAGACATGACATCCTGCCGACTATAATACTCCCCTTCAATCGCTGAAGTTTTAATAGCCTCATCAAGCATAATATGAATTATGGCATCTTGCCTAAAATCAGCAGGCAAACTATCTATAATCCCTTTAACCTCTCCCGTCTCTGAGGCGAATTCAATGACAATATCATCGATCGCTTTCGAATTATACTCAAAATAAGGCCAGTTTTCAAATTGCCAGTTATACATATGAGCCAAATAAACATATTATTCACATCAAATATATAAATTTTTTGAGCCGAATAAAGGAAGTTAATCGGCTCATTTTGTTTATTGTTCAGATTAATTAGAATATTTACCTAAGTTATTTTAGCATTTTCAGATTTCAATTCCAACAAGTTTTACATAGTTTAAGTTTGCGAAGGCAAATTCAGATCAGTATCATAAAAAACCAAAAAATTCAAACTGTCTTTAATACCCCAGAATCTGCTCTTAAAGAAGCCCCATTGGTCGCGATCGAGAGCGGACTTGCCAAATAGGTCGCTAAATTGGCAATTTCAGCGGGCTTGATAAAACGCTGCAACAGGATATGTGGATTAGATTGTTGTATAATGGCTTTCTTCATTGCTTCAATTTCGATATTCTGATTAGAAGCTATCTGACTAACAGCTTCTGCAACACCGTCTGAATACGTTGGTCCACCTAAGACGGTATTAACGGTAATTTCAGTTCCTTTGGTGAGCTTTGAAAGCCCGTTCGAAACAGCTGAAAGTGCCGCTTTGGTCATCCCATAATGAATCATATTCTCTGGTACATTGACACCTGATTCACTGCTGATAAAAATGATACGACCCCAGTTTTTCTGTTTCATCTTTGGGAAAAGTTTTTTGGATAGCCGTATCGCACTCATCACGTTAATTTCAAAATAGCGATACCATTTCTCATCGGGAATTTTTTCAAATTCGGCGATATCAAATATGCCCAAATTATTTATCAGAATATCAATTTCGGGTAGCATTTCAAGTAAGCTCGAAACTTCATCTTTTTTATGAAAATCTGCAGCTATACCTGAAATTTCAGCTTCTGGAAATTGTTTTTCAAGCAGCTTTTTGCTCTTTTCTGTTTTCTCTTTATTTCGCCCATTAATAATGACCGAAGCGCCTTCTTCTAAAAGTTGCTGCGCAATTGCAAAGCCAATTCCCTGTGTTGAACCGCTAATAAATGCTTTTTTTCCTTTAAGTTGTAAATTCATTATATGAATATTTATAATGATCGTTCAAAAAATGAATAAAAAAATTTAGTTGATAATTTGTAGTTGTAATTCAATCTGCTGCTGAAGAATTTTTTCATCAGGATACATCCTGCGCAGCGAATTAATACCACACCATAAACTAATTAGATGTTTCGCCAAAACATCAGCGGAAATTTTGGATTTTAAGCTTCCATTTTTCTGCGCTTCAAGAATCGTTTTTTTATAAAGGTTTTCTGTTTCCCTCAATATTAATATCGCTTCTTTTTCTAATTCTTTATCCACAAATGACATTTCTACCAGTGTGTTGGCGATAATACACCCTTTAGCATGTGATTTTTCCGCTTCCGCAGCAAGACTTAAAAAAAAATCTTTAATAAGTTGAACAGGATGCTCACTCTTTTTCAATGTTGATTGAAAAGCTTTCAAATCTTCTTTTCGTTGTGCCAAAGCTTTTTTGAAAAGTTCTTTTTTTCCGCCTTTAAATGTATTGTAAAGACTACCTGCCCCAGCACCTGTTGCTCTACTCAAATCTGATAAAGAAGTAGCACTATAGCCCTTTTTCCAAAAAACTTCCTGGGCTTTAAGTACTATTTCTTGATCTTTAAAAACTGTTGGTCTTCCTTTCATTTATTATTGTAATGATTGATACAAAAATAACAAAAACAACTACATGGAATATTATTTTTTTTGTAATCCTTATAATTTTGCTGATTTAGAAATGGATAGTCAATATAGCCTTGCGCACTGCCACCAAACATCGTTGTGCGGTCCGGATCATTTAATTCGGCATTCAGTTCAAAGCGTTTGGGTAAATCTGGATTGGCCAAGAATAGGGTTCCGAAAGAAACCATATTGGCGATTCCTTTTTCCAATGCTGCTTCGGCTGAAACCTTATCATAACCCGAATTAGCAATCACTGTATGTTTGATCTGTTTTCCGAACTGTTCCAGCTCGTCTACATCTGGGTAATGAGCAGGAGAAGGAAAAGAAGGGCTACGTTTCATCAATTCGACATAGGCGAAATCCAGTTTGTTCAATTCCGCGATCAAATGCGTATAGGTTTTAACCGGTTCATCTAAAATCATATCCCCGTAAGGATGCAAAGGCGAAATTTTAATCCCTACCTTATCACCGCCAACCGCATCGATCAATTCTTGCATTACTTCAACTACAAAACGAACCTTGTTGGGAATGCTTCCCCCATAGTTATCGGTCCGTTGATTGGAACTTTCGGCTAAAAACTGACTCGGTAAATAACCGTTAGCAGCGTGTAATTCAACACCATCAAAACCGGCTTCCATCGCATTTTTAGCAGCTTCCCCATAGTCTTTTAAGGTCTGCTGAATTTCTTCAATGGTGATTTCCTGAGGTGTTTCATAATCCTTCATTCCCTGAGAAGTGAAATGTTGCATTCCGCTGATAGGTATGGCTGATGGCGCCAATGGTAATTTTCCGTTTCTTTCAATAGAATGCGCCACACGCCCCGTATGCCAAAGTTGGGCTATAATAACTCCTCCTTTATCGTGCACGGCTTGTGTTACCTTCTTCCAGGCTTCAACTTGTTCCTTAGTGAAAATACCAGGAGTAAGCGGACTACCGGTAGCTTCTTCACTGATACGTATCGCCTCGCTAAAAATAAGTCCGGCACTGGCTCGTTGGGTATAATATTCCACAGTCATTTCCCCTACTAAACCGTTACTATCGGCCCTGCTGCGGGTCATAGCGGCCATTCCCATTTTATTTTTCAAGGTTAAATTTCCTATTTGTGTTTTTTCTAAAAGTTTCATAATCTTTAGTTTTTTAAATTATTGCTGATTGTATATTGGAAGATAAGTGTCCGCTATAAACGCTTCTGCTGTGGTAGGCGAAGTGGTGAAAACATCTCTTTTCTGATAATTAAAGATCCCATCTTTAACAGCTAAAGCCATTCCTAACAGATTATCCACAAAATCTTCTGAAAATCCATTTCCCAAGAATATGTGTTTGGCCTGTTCTGCAGGAATTTGCACATAAGGCAAGTCGGGCTGACCTATGGCTTTACCAATACTACTGGTAAATTCGGCATAGGTATAATCTCGTGGTCCCATTACCGGGTGCACAGATTTACCTGTAAAATCGAGATTAGATAAATGCGCTGCTGCTACTTGAGCAACATCTTGCGTGGCTACCATAGGTATAGCATGGTCGCCGACTGCTGCGGTTCCGTTAATTCCTTTAGATTTGACTAGGCCAATGGTTCTTAGCCAGTTTTCCATAAAATAAGCTGAGCGAATATGTACGACGTTTACATCTTCTAACTGATTTAATCGTACTTCTTGTTCACCGGTTCCAGCCATCATTCCATTTCCTTCGTGCATATGAGAACCTAAGCTACTCATATTTACAATATGTTTAATCCCTGATTGTTGAATGGCTTCGATGTAGCTGCTTGTGACTTGTCTCTGGTAAGCTCTGGTATTTTCAGCTTTCACATTGTCTGGTAAAATAAGGAATGCGCTATCTACAGTTGCAAAAGTTTTGGTAAGTACGTTTACATCATTTACATCACCGACAATGATTTCTGCTCCCAAATTTTTAAAGTCTTTTAATTTTTCGGGATTTCTTGCCAGTAGTTTTACTTTACGTTTTCCTTCCTCTAAAAGGATTTTAGCGATTTTACTTCCTACTGTTCCGGTGGCTCCCAGAATTACAATTTTTTTCATCTCTTTAATTTTTTTGTTATTATTAATTATGTGCACTACAAAGGTGCGATTAGGCTTTTTTTAAAACTTGTATCAAATCACTGTTCTACTCCTGCTTTTTCCAGGTGGTTCCTTTTTCAAGCTGTCCGCTTTCGAGATCATTTTTTATAATTTCTAGCGCATCACTGAGTGTAGCACGTAATGGTTTTAGGAGTACCAGTTTTACCACAATTTTTGCCAGAAAATTAGTAGAGACCGGGCGATAGATCCATCTAATTTTAGTGCGATTATTTCCTAGATCAGTGAACAACCATTCCCCTTCAATTCGTTTAAGTAATGCAGCGAGTACTTTTGAAGTAAAATGCTCGTTTTTGTAGGAAAAAGAAGTCGGCGCATCAACGGTTAAGAGTGTTTCTTGGGAAGTGGAACCATCTGCAAAGTAAACGGTCCTTTTTAAGCCTGCTTTGTTCCATCCTTGCTTGATACTCGTATCTATAATGGCAGGAATCATTGCATTGCCCCGAAATATGTGCATTAAATTAATTGGTGGGATATAATCGAACGCACGATCTATTTTAGAATTGATGGTGGTTTCTACGATAACTTCAGGATTTGTGTTCCTAATATTGGTACTATTTTCTGTGGTTTTCATTTTCTCTATTTTAAGTTGTTATCTATTTTCCCGATCATAGAAAAACCGGTATCATTCAATTCAGTAATGATGAGTCCGGGATATAAAATCTGTATCCCAAACCCACCGTGCTGCTTCCAATACTTTAGGGAATTTTCTAGTTTAGGTATCATTAGCGCAGCTTATTCGTTAATTTCAACAACTACTTTTCCAATAACCCCACCTTTTTCAGCGTACTTATAGGCTTCTTTAAATTGGTTAAATGGAAACACCTTATTGACTTCAATCTGCAAACCTTCATTTACTGCCTTTATCAGTTTTTCGGTTTGTTTTGTTGAAGGATTTGAAAGGACTACAATATGCTTTTTGGAAGTGAATAGATTATTGAATAGCGAAGCGATAATCTGAATGGGTTGTGGTGTCACGTTTAAAAATGATCCCCTGTTTTTTAATAGCTTTTTGCCATTTTTATAGCTCATTTTTCCCGATAAATCAATCACTACATCATATTTGGTTTGCTTTGAAAAAACATTTTCCTTGCTATAATCGATGACTTTATTAGCGCCCCACTTTTTAGCAAAAGCCAATCCTTTAGTGCTGGCTACAGCAGAGATATTCGCATTTTTTTGTTGTAGTAACTGAAGTAAAAACATCCCAAAACCTCCGGTAGCCCCGTTAACTAAAATTGAAGATTGTGGAGTGATATTTCCCATTTTTTCTAAAGCGGATAAGGCTGCAGTACCCACAACCGGAATAGAAGCTGCTTGCGCAAAACTGATCGCTGCTGGTTTCTTCCAAACCAATGAAGCGCTTACGGCAACATATTCGGCTGATGCACCTTCTTTCATTAAATTTTTTACCACCCCAAAAACTTCATCTCCCTTTTTTAGATGGTTGACTCCAGAGCCGACTTCTTCCACAATACCGGCAAAATCAGCTCCAGTATGTTTAGGGAATTTGGAACCCGACATTAATTTCATTTCCCCTTTTCTGATTTTCCAATCCATCGAATTGATCGAAAACGTCTTTACTTTTATCAGTACCTGATCATTTTTTACGGAAGGTTTGGATTGTTCTACGATGTGTAATACTTCTGAAGTTCCAAATTGGTTGTATGCGATTGCTTTCATAATACTATTTTTTTAATGGTTCATAATGTTATTACAAAGTTGCGTAGAAGAGGTGTCGTAAACTTGTATCAAATCACTGTAATCGTTTTGATCATTTTTATTGATCTATCTTTTAGTAGCGAAATACATTTTTTACCAAATGGTAAATTAGTAGCATCGTCACTATTTGTATCTTTATTCGTATGAAAGAGTTTATAGAGTTTGTCTTACAGTTTGGGGAGCTGAATACCCAGCAGATAAAACTGATAAGTCAGAAAGCAAAAACAATAACACTGGACAAGGATGAATACTTTGCGGAAGCCGGGAAGGTGCTTCACCAGGTTTGTTTTGTGTTGGATGGGATTCTGAGGATTTGCTATTACAACAATAAAGGGGAAGAAATCACTAAGATTTTTGTGGAAGAAAACCATTTGCTCTACGATTTAAAAAATGCACCTTCCACCGAGTATATTCAGGCGGCGACTCCTTGTAAGCTATTGGTTTTTTCGAATACCGACTGGAAAGAAATTACAGATACCATCATCATTTGGGAGTCTATCATTCAAAAAATCACCAATAAAGCACTGGTAGAAAAATTAAAACGGGTAAGCCCGCTTATTGCTCAGGATGCTACCACACGCTATCTGGAATTTTTGGAAAAATATCCAAGCTTAGCCAATCGCATCCCTTTATCCTACATCGCTTCCTATTTAGGGATTACCCAGCAATCTTTAAGCAGAATACGAAAAAATATCCGCTAAATTGCTTTTTACCAAATGGTAAACAGGTTCATCTTTTTATACGGGAACTTTGCAGGATAATTTTAAATAATTAAAAAATGAAAAAGACCATTTTTATCACAGGAGCATCTTCAGGATTAGGGAAAGCTAGTGCTAAATTATTTGCTGAAAAAGGATGGACGGTCATCGCTACGATGCGCCAACCGGAAAAGGAAACCGAACTGACCCAATTCTCAAATGTTCACCTATTGAAATTGGATATTAGCGATGCTAAAGAAATAGCCGAGATTTCGGCAAAAGCTGAAGAAATAAGTCCGATCGATGTGTTGTTGAATAATGCAGGTTATGGATTAATGGGGCCTTTTGAAGGAACCACCGATGACCAACTTGCGCAGCAAATCAACACCAATTTTTTAGGAACAATCTTGGTAACCAAATCCTTCCTCCCCTATTTTAGAGCCAGAAAAAAAGGTAGCATTCTAAGTGTAACTTCTTCAACCGCTAATATTCCCTATCCGTTTGTTGCGGTGTATGCGGCTACCAAAGCTGCTTTAGAAACCTGGACGGAAGGATTGAGCTATGAGCTAAACCACTTTGGTATCGCTATAAAAACAATCGTGCCGGCTTATATGCAAACCAGTTTTGGGAGTAAAGCACAACTGGTTTCCCACCCCGATTATCAGGAGCTTTTCGCAGATTATATGAAAGCTATGCGTGCGGATGCTTCGGCTAAACGTGATACCCCGGAAAGTATCGCTGAAGTTATTTATAGCGCTTCTGAAAGCAAAGATGATCAGTTGCATTATACCCCGGGTGAGCTTTCTGCTAAAGAACATCAATGGCTAAGAAAAGACGGTATAGAAGCCATAATGGATAAAATGAAGCAGCGCTTTTTTGGAAAAAATAGCTAGGTCTTTCATCAGTATCAATACCAACAATTTTTCACCCCCAAAACTGTGATAATTAGTTTTGGGGTTGCCTCATTAACTTTTCCATATGATTTAAAATTCAAATTTCCTCCAATCTATAGTTATCATTTTCAGATGTGATTTATACCATACGAAATGAAA
The DNA here is from genome assembly GCF_030409505.1 of Zunongwangia endophytica. Taxonomy (NCBI): domain Bacteria; kingdom Pseudomonadati; phylum Bacteroidota; class Flavobacteriia; order Flavobacteriales; family Flavobacteriaceae; genus Zunongwangia; species Zunongwangia endophytica. The sequence goes on from NZ_JAUFPZ010000002.1 coordinate 2,731,399, forward strand.
TAAGTGATATAATTCAGAAAACACAACCTGCTATCTTTGCTATTAATTGAAAGATTTAAAGAGAACAGGGACTAATAATAGAAATATACAACAACAATATGCTGTGCTCAGTACCATATTCAGAAATTAATTAACCAAGACTATTGTTTTAAACACAGACAGTATAATGCTTATGCCCCTTTTTTCAGAAGGCATGTTATTCAATCAAAAATTAAAAATTTATGTACGATGTAATTATTATAGGAGGTAGTTATGCAGGCTTGGCAGCAGCAATGACAATGGGGAGATCAATCCGTAAAACTTTGGTCATCGACAGCGGTAAACCGTGTAATGCCCAAACACCTTATTCGCATAATTTTATAACGCAAGACGGTGAAAAACCCGGAGCGATAGCTTCTAAAGCAAAACAACAGGTTTTAGCCTACCCTTCAGTAAACTTCAAAGAAGATTTGGTTAATGAAGTATCGGGACATGATGGAAACTTTAAGGTTAGTACACGCTCAAATGAACACTATCAGGCCAAGAAAATCATATTCGCAACCGGCGTAAAAGATATAATGCCTGAAATTGAAGGTTTCCAAGCATGTTGGGGAATTGCAGCTATTCATTGCCCCTACTGCCACGGCTATGAGGTGAGGGATAAGAAAACCGGAATACTGATCAATGATGAAAATGCTTTGAATTTTGCTAAATTGATCCTGAACTGGACAGATGATTTAACCATCTATTCAAACGGAAAAGCGAGGTTTAATTCAGAAGAAATAAAAAATTTGGGGGTACATATTAATGAAAAAGCCATACAGCATATTGAACATAACAAAGGCTATATGAGTCACCTACAATTCCAGGATGGTTCAAAATCAAAATTAGATGCCCTATATCATAGAACAGCTTATGAGCAGCATTGCAAGATCCCAGAGCAATTGGGTTGTGAAATAACAGAAACTGGTCATATTAAAGTGAATGAATTTCAGCAAACTTCAATAGAAGGTATTTATGCGGTTGGTGATTCTTCCAGTCCCCTACGTTCGGTAACATTAGCCAATGCCTCTGGCGCCAAGGCAGCTTTTACGCTTAACCACGAGCTAATTATGGCAAATTATTAATTAATAGTTTATGCAACAATCTAATTATATAAGAATAGCAAGATTACAGGGTGTTGCACTAAATACACTAAATGCTCATATTGTAAATAACAAAGATGAGTACAAAATAATTTTTGTTAGACAGGGGAATCTGTCCTTACGTATTGGCGATAAAAAATGGGAGGCATCCTCTAAAACTATACTCTTTTTAGCACCGGGACAGACTTCTCAAATTACAAAATTTTCTGACGACCTGGACGGCAGCCAATTGATTTTTGATACCGATTATTTTCTGTTATGCTTAAAAAATCAGGTGAAATTATGTTTCTATCCGTTCTTTCAGTTTAACAGCGTCCCGGTGCTTACATTAAGTAAAAACGAATACCTGAATCTAAGTTCTTTACTGAAACGTATAAGCTATGAGGTGAATAATAGTGAAAGCATAAACGATAACTTATTATGTCGATTATATTTAAATGTTTTGCTAATTGAAATAGAGCGCGTAAAAAACTCTAATGATGACGATAATCACAGTCCACTTTCAAGAAAAGATATGATCACGGCTCGTTTCAAGAAACTATTGGAAAAAAATTTTAAAACTATTCGTAAGGTTTCCGATTATGCTGAAAAACTATACATATCACCAACTTATCTGAATGATACCGTAAAAGAAGTTACGGGGAAAAGTGCCAGTGAAACCATACAGGAACGCATCATTTTAGAGATTAAGGGAGAACTTATTCAAACGGAAGACACAATTAATCAAATAGCTTATCATTTAGGTTTCAATGACACATCTTATTTCTGTAGGTTTTTTAAAAAGAATACAGGCGTAAGCCCTCAAATTTATAGGCAATCCAACCATTAACAGCTTATAATGCGATTCGGTTTTCTTGGATAATTTAAGGAAAGATTTTAATAAATCTGAATCAAATCGCTGTTATGCTTAAGTGCTTTTGGCGGCATACCAAACATTTCATACATGTATTTGTTAAGCTGTGGGAGATCATAAAATCCTGTATCGTAAGCAATATCGGTAAGACTTCTATTTTTATCGGACAGTGTGAGATAAATGGCTTGGCGTAAGCGGGTCCACAATAAATATTTAGAAAGGCTACTCCCGGTTTGTTGCTTAAAGAGTGCGGCTAATCGGGATGGAGAAAGAAAAACGATATCGGCAAAGGTTTTGGGTGTAATATCAGATTGATTATAGTTGTTTTTGATATAATCTACAATTTTAGTAACCCGTTCATCGTAATTGGTCGAAGGCAATTCTGCAATCAAAGCATCGATAATTTTTTTGAGATCCAAATTTTCTTTTTCAGTTTTAAAAAATGTATGTGTCTCAGACGGTGAATTGAATATAATATAATCTTTATCTTCTTTAAACCTATTTGATAATTCTAAACCAATATTTGAGTACGGTTCAATATTTAAAATATTCAGTGTCCCTTTTTCAGCAATACAATGATGGGTCACCTGCGGCTTGATGACAAAGCCATGAATCTCCTCGTGCTTTATACCGCTAATAATTGAGGTAAACGGCAGGTCGTTAGAGAGTACAATCTGATACGCCGAGTGATGATGAATTTCTACAGTCAGGTTTCGGGCTTTTAGAGCAAGAATAAATGGGTTCATTTATGCATGAGATTAAAACAGAGTTGTAAAGCTATTCAAAATCCTGAACATTAAAACCTTCGAACGCTTTATTAAAAAAGAAGATCATAATGAAATATGCCATGTTCAAGTAGTAAAGTAATCATAGTATTTTCAAACTAGTAGGTTTTAAATTTTTCGGTTACAAGTGTTTTACTGGTGCGACTGGTAAAACGATCATTTTTAAAATCTTCAACCATTTTTTCGTGAAAAACCTACCGAAAACAAAGGGCTGAGTCACATTTTCATGGAAAAATCTCCAATTTTAAAAAGAGTAAAAAACCTCAACCCTATGATTTCACGGGGGATCGGCAAATAAGAACGCTTTATAACATCGCGTAGCGTGTTATCCTCTTGCTTTTCCTTTTTTCCAGCGTGCCGCTGGAAAACTCAAAAAACCTGATCCCAGATCAGGCTTTAAATTTATATTGATAAAACCTGAAACTCTTCATTTTCGAAGTTCATTCTCAAACTATCGAAAGTGAAAAAATGCAGTATGATTTAAAAATAAAGATCTGTTGTAAAATGAAAAGATGTATCATACCAACAAAAAAAGGAGCCTCAAGAAGCTCCTTTAGAAAAAATCTAAATATTACCTACAAAATACCCTCATCGGCAAAACTCATGTAGTTTCCGTCACTGGTTATAATCAAATGATCAAGGAGTTTAATATCTAAAAACTCACAAGCCCTTTTTATTTTATTGGTAAGTCGCTTATCGACTTCACTCGCTTGTAATTTTCCTGAGGGATGATTATGGCAAACGATAATAGCAGTAGAAAGACTTTTTAAGATCAGTGCAAATAAGATGCGCATATCCACTAAAGTAGCCGTAAGTCCACCCGAAGAAATCTGGCAAATTCCTTTTACGATATTAGAATTATTCAGTAGCATGACTTTAAAAGATTCCTGCAACTGAATTTCGTTTTTATCCCAGTTTTGATAATAGATATTAGCCGCATCCTTAGAGCAGGAAATTTTGGGACATTTAGAAATTGTAATCCTGTCCTTGTAGCATAATTTTATTTCATTTACTTTAGTAGTCATAGGATGAAGTATTAAAAGTTTTTTTCGAATTAGGTTAGTGAAAAGAGGGCAGCAATTAAATTAAGATCTGCCCTCCTTTTCGTTTTATTTAGTTCCCAGCAGTAAAATTTCCTGTACCAGTATTTCGGTGATATATCGGGTATGGCCTTCTTTATCCTGATAGGACCTTGAAATTAATTTCCCTTCCATAGCGATTTCTTTCCCCTTAGTCACATAATTTTCGATAAGCTCCGCTTTTTTATTCCATGCTACCAGTTGATGCCATTGAGTATCCTGTATAGATTCTCCGTTCTGAATTCGGTAATAATCATTAGTCGCCAAACTCAGACGAGCTACTTTTTTACCATTATCCAGATTAGTAATTTCCGGGGTGTTTCCTACATTTCCGATTAACTGTACTTGGTTTCTTAGATTACTCATAACTTTAAAATTTATACCTTCCCAGGGCAGGTGGATTAAACAATGATTTACTTTTTATATCCGAAGCGTTTTCTTTTTTTGATTTTTTTTCCTGGCTTCCGATTATGTTGTTTTGAGATGATTTCATAAGTGTTTTATTTTGATTTACTTCCTATAGTGCCGTGAGCTGTTCCCTTTTTTGATGCTTATACATTTTCAGGATTTAGAATTAGGGAGCATTTATAAAAAGGAAGCATGACTGGCTTATGCAATGTGGACTAACTTCTAAATCCTGGTATTTTGCATCACAAAAAAGGGAGAGACCAGCCACGGCCGGGAAGGAAATGGAAACACTGAAATCGAAAAACAACCGGGAGCCGGGAAAATGCAAGAATGCATATTCAATGTTTATATGGTTTTAACATTTCTAGATCGGAATAAATAGTAATCGGGTATCTTAAAATGTTGTGTAGTATTTTTAAAATAAATCACTATAAAAAATAAAATGTAGATACTTTTGTCCTTACAGAATTAGTTCGAAATTCGAGTAATAAATTAATTATTAAAACCAAAAGATTCTCATTGCTAAGATGTTTAGCTTATTACGGGTTAATGACATACCTGTTCAGAAAATTGAAATGATGAATCCTCCATTTTAAAATGTCGTATTCCCATTTCTTTCTAAAATCTTTTAGCACATTTAAATCGTGAAAATATTAATAATAGAAGACGAACAGCAACTGCTTAGCAGTATCCAGCAATCCCTGGAGAAAGAAACATTTCTGGTAGAGACAGCCATAGATTATCACACGGCTCTGGAGAAAGCACTGGTTTACGAATATGACTGCATTTTACTGGATATCATGCTTCCAAAAGGAAGTGGCTTGGATATACTTAAGATATTAAAAAGAGAAGGCAAAAGCGATAACGTTATTATTATCTCAGCCAAAGACTCCCTGGATGATAAACTTGCAGGCTTAGAACTTGGCGCAGATGATTATTTAACCAAACCTTTCCATTTAGCCGAGCTTAACGCCAGGATTAAAGCCGTTTTAAGAAGAAAAGATCTAAATGGCACAAACATCCTTCAAATTGCTAATGCCAAATTAGATTTCGATAGTAGGCAATTCTGGGTTAATGAAGTCATGGTGAGCTTAAACAGAAAAGAATTTGACGTATTGTATTACTTTATGATTAATAAAGATAGACTAGTTACTAAGTCTGCATTAGCAGAACATGTTTGGGGAGACCATAGCGATAATGCTGACAATTTCGATTTCGTATATTATCAAATCAAAAACCTGCGTAAAAAAATACATTCGACCACAGCAGATATAGAAATTGAATCGATTTATGGTATAGGCTATAAATTGGTCGCGTTATGAAATTACTAAACCAGTCTTTAAGATATTTATCTGTTTCAATTTTTGCTATTGTCACCATTTGGGCTGTAATTTTCTATTTCAACATGCTGCACGAAATTAAAAGCAGTATTGATGAAGGCCTTGAAAACTACAAATGTCTTATTATTGAAAATGCCGAAGATGATTCAAGTATATTAACCAAAAAATATTTTGATGAAAGCTTTTTTACCGTTAAAAAAATCTCCAAAAAACAAGCGCTGCCACTAAAAGACAGGTTTTATGATACCATGCTCTATATGCAGGATGCTGATGATGAAGAACCCGAACTGGAACCCGTAAGAATGCTTATAACCGCCTTTAAAATGAATGGTGAATATTATGAGCTTAAGGTAGCAAATTCTATGGTTGAAGAAGATGATCTCATTGGAGAACTGCTTTACGATATCGTTTGGTTGTATCTTAGTTTAATTATTGGAATCATTATCATCAACAATATTATTTTAAAAAAACTTTGGAGGCCATTCTATCACCTTTTAGCAGAACTTAAAAACTTCCGGCTTGGTACAAATCGCAAACTTCCTAAGGCTAAAACAAAAACACGAGAATTTTTGGATTTAGAACAAGCTGTAAATGCTGTTTTACAACATACTACAGAAACTTATGAACAGCAAAAACAATTTATTGGTAATGCCTCTCACGAGCTGCAGACGCCACTTGCTATATCCAGGAATAAATTAGAGCTTCTTATAGAAGATGGAAATCTGCAAGATCAGCAAGCTCAAAATATTGCTGAAGTTATGAGTATTATTGAGCGTTTAATACGCTTAAATAAATCTTTATTGTTGCTTACCAAAATTGAGAATAAGCAGTTTTTAGAAAATCAGACAGTTTCGTTAAATGAAGTCATTCAAAAAAATATAGTGGATTTAGAGGATTTGGCGTCCTTCAAAAATATTGATGTAGGCATCAAAGAAACCGGCCAGCTTCGCAAAAATATGGATAATGCGCTCGCTAATGTTTTGATTTCAAACTTACTGAGAAATGCTATTTTTCATAACATCCCAAAAGGAAAGGTACAAATTGAAATTACAGAAAATACACTTTATATACGTAATACCGGGAGGGAGCACCCACTTGCCAGGGATTTAATTTTCACTCGATTTTACAAGTCTCAAAATTCATCTTCAGGGACCGGATTAGGTCTTAGCATCGTTAAAGCGATTTCAGATATCTATGACATCAAAGTATCCTATTCCTTTCAGCAAAGTTTACACAGTTTTAAGTTAGAATTTTAAGGATAGCGAGAAAATTCCCAAGTCTTTCCAAATTTAGGAACTTCATTTGTCTTGTAATTAAAAAAATATACAAGATGAAAAAACAAATTTTAATTTTAGGCACAGCTTTAACTATAGCTTCAAGCCTACAGGCTCAAGAAATTCCACAAACTGAAGTTCCTTCGATTATTGTAAATGAATTCAGTAAAAATTATCCCGAAGCAAAAGATATAGAATGGGAATTGGAAGGCAATCAATATGCTGTTGAATTTGAACTGGACTGGAATACCGATCATGAATTATGGTATGATAAGCAGGGAAAATTATTAAAGCACAAAGAAGATATTTCTGAAAAAGATTTACCTAAAGCGGTAAGTGAAACCATTAAATCTGAATTTGATGGATATGCTATAGATGATCTAGAGCGCATCAGCCAGAGTGGTAAAGTTTATTATCATATAGATTTTGAAGCTTTACTCAAAGAAGACTGGGAGGTTGTTATAGATAATAAAGGAAGTATCATTAGTAAAAAAGCTGACTAATGCGATATCTTCTTTCATGTATCCTTGTGCTAGTAGTGAAGTCATCACTACTGGCACAACAATCAGACAATTCAAAAAAATGGTACGACAATATTCATTTAGGAGGCTATATGCAAGTACGATATAACAGTTTATTTCAAACCAATCCCAATTTAGGTTGCGAGCAGTGTGACGAACATTGGGGAGATGTTGGAGGCGGGCTATCGCTTCGTCGGGTTCGATTTAAAATAAAAGGCCAAATTACCCCCAGAATATTTGTCTATTTTCAACCCGATTTTGCTAAATCCATCAACGAAGATCATCATGTAGGAAGACTAAAAGATGCGTATATTGATGTAGGGCTCGATCTTAAAAACGAATTTAGGCTACGCATAGGGCAAAGCAAAGTACCTTATGGGTATGAAAATATGCAATCCAGCAGCAATAGATTACCCTTGGATAGAAATGATGCCTTTAATAGTGGCGTCAAAGATGAACGAGATCTCGGTGTTTTTTTCTACTGGGCCACGAGCAAGAAACGAGCACTTATCCGCCAGTTAAGAAAAGCTGGACTAAGTGGTGGTGATTTTGGCATTTTTGCTTTGGGAATCTATAACGGTCAAACCGCGAACCACTATGATAAAAATGACAGTTTCCATATAGTTACTCGCTTTTCATATCCAATCCAATTAGGCAATCAAGTGATTGAGCCAGGTATTCAGGCTTATTCAGGAAAATATATGATTTTAAAACATAGTCCAGAAGTTACGGTAAATCCAGAAGGATATATTGATCAAAGAGCCGCTTTATCTTTTGTTTTGTTCCCAAAACCTTTTGGGATCCAGGCCGAGTATAATGTAGGCCGTGGGCCCGAGTTCGACACTTCATCCCGTACCATTAAAATCAAAAAATTATCTGGAGGTTATGCCACATTTTCCTATTTCGTAAAAAAATGGAACCAGCGATTTTATCCATTTGTTCGTTTTCAATATTATAACGGTGGGAAAAAACATGAATTGGACGCACGAAGTTATACGGTAAAGGAAACCGAAGTTGGCATTGAATGGCATCCCTTGCCCCATTTTGAATTTTTAGCAGAATATACAATTTCTGATAGGCGCTATGAAGATTTCCAAAACCCAATCAATCACCAAACAGGTAACCTTATGCGATTACAGGCCCAAGTAAAATTCTAGTTTCAAAGAGTAACTACCTAATAAAAGAGTGAAACTTTACACTCCAAACAAGATCACATATTTTTAAAACTATTTGTTAGTTTTTACATTTAGACTGTTAGTGACGGCATAGACATAGTGACATCTTAGGCTAAGATCGAAATTAATCAAGCCCCAGAAGTTTACAAATCCCGGATGTATTTCATTATTGTAATAGGTAGCCGCAAGATATTTATTAACAGTGCATTAGGATTTTCGAGGTGCATATAAAAAGGTCTAAATAATATGCGTCGAATTCACTACCAAACACTTAGCGGTATTTTCGGCAAAATTGAATAGTAACAATAAAAAAAGCCTTTCAGAAATGAAAGGCTTTTTGCAATCTTGCGGTCTGGACGAGACTCGAACTCGCGACCTCCTGCGTGACAGGCAGGCATTCTAACCAACTGAACTACCAGACCGTTGCGTTATTGCGAGTGCAAATATACAGCTGTTTTTCACTTCCACAAACTTTTTTTTGAGTTTTTTTCAATCTTTTTTTCGGCCGCTATGCAAGCTTTTGTCTTTCAATAAAATACGTTTGTAAAATTTTATTGAAATTTTTATTGATATCTACCGGAACGTAACTAATCCTATACTTCGCGCATTCCAATTCAAGATTTTTAAAATAACTTTCAATTGAATTTTTATAATTTTCCTGGATGTTTTCTGAATACAGATCGATTTCATCACCGGTCTCGACATCAAAAAATCGCTTTGGTGTATTTTCGAAATCAAAACCCAATTCTTTTTTAGTGTCCAGAACATGAAATAATACTACCTCATGCTTATTATATTTCAAATGTCTTAAGGCTTCAAAAAGTTCTGCCTCCTCTTTATCACTTTGAAACATATCAGTAAAAAGAAAGACCAGCGATCTTCTTTTTAATTTTTCTGCGATTTGGTGAAGATAAGTATAGGTTTGAGTGCTCCGTTTTGAAGCCTGAGAAGCTAATGCTTCGTCAAGCTTATTAAGTAATAAATGATGATGCCGCTCTCCTGCGCGCTCGGGAGCATAAAATTCAAACTCATTACTATAAACACTTAAACCAACAGCATCACGCTGGCGCTTCAGCATATTCATGATACAAGCCGACGCCAAAGCAGAAAAACCGATTTTATTTAATTTGGAAACACTTTTTTTTTTAATAGCGGGGTAATGCATCGAAGCCGAATTATCGATGATGAGATGACAGCGCAAATTAGTTTCTTCTTCGTAGCGCTTCGTATAAAGCTTATCGGTCTTGGCGTATAACTTCCAGTCGATATGCTTGGTACTTTCTCCCTGATTGTAGATTTTATGTTCCGCAAATTCCGCAGAAAAACCGTGAAACGGACTCTTATGCATCCCCGAAATATAGCCTTCTACAATTTGGCGAGCTAAAATTTCAAGATTTAAAAATCCTTCTGTTTGATATACCTGTTCCTGTAATTTCAAAATTGAAATATTTGTTGCTGGAATATACGAAAACAAGTTGATAGAAAGTCAGTCAGTTTACAGCCTTCAGCTATCATTACGGTTTGCAGTTTGCAGCAACACTAGATGTTATTCATGGACTCAAGAATTAATGCTGAAATTATTCAATCTTGATTCTCTTTTATCCAGTCTATTTTCTAACCCCTAAAAGTGAAGCGATCTAAATCGCAGATTTAAAAACAAAAAAGCCCGGTAAAAACCGGGCTCTTTCTTATATTCTATAAAATTCGTTCTGATTATAAAAGCTCGTTCAAAGCACCAGCATAAGTATCTTTAGGAGCAACACCTACTTGGCGACCTACAACTTCTCCGTTTTGGAAAATAAGTACCGTTGGGATATTTCTAACTCCGTATTTTGCAGCAAATTCCTGGTTAGCATCAACATCTAGTTTTCCAACTACTGCTTTACCTTCGTATTCTCCGCTAAGCTCTTCGATTACCGGTCCTACCATTCTACAAGGTCCACACCAAGCTGCCCAAAAGTCTACCATTACTGGTTTATCACTTTTTAATACTGTTTCTTCAAAATTTGCATCTGTTATTTCAATAGCCATAATCTTTATTTTTCTTGTAAATTATCAATACGTAAAAGTAGTCAAATATTTTCGGAAACCTTACATTCCAAATATTAGATTTGCTTATAAGCAGATTGGTAATAGCTATCTGGCGGGCTCTTTCCTTCAGATTACATCTTCAGGAAAGACCGGGCTTTCCGCGCTACACGGTAGCTTGCTTCAATCCCTGCCCGAAATCATCAAACCTCAGCATTAATTCAGCTTATATACCACCTGCTCAGCTTCCAAAGTGTCCAATAACTCAGGACAGATCTTTATTTTCTGGCGTTTACTCGGCATGTGTAATTTCAATTGCTCTTTCATTTCATATACTACAAAATTCAGTTTATGGTCACCGCGGTAGCTTCTAAAAATGTCTTTTAAAACATCGATTTTCTCTTCTTTAAGATCATTAATATCTAACTGAATCGTAAGCTTTTTAGCGTACGAATCCATAATATCATGTAATAACTGAAAAGTATTAAACTGAATTCTAGGCTCTCCCTTTTTCCCGGTATCCTTATTTGTCCAGCCTTCTTTAATAAAAGCTTTTATATGCACAAACGAATTCGGAACCAGGAAGTGCCTGTTTTTAAGGTATTCTTCACCAAACATTCTAAATTCGTAAGATTCGGTATAATCTTCTACGGTAAACATCGCCCAGCCTTTACCCATTTTAGAAGTTCTATGCTGTACATCACTAATTACACCGCCAAAAGAAATTTCGCGATTCACCACTTTTTCTAACTCTCTAAAATCGGCCAAACTCCCATTACAGAAATACTGAATTTCCTTTTTAAAATCATCCAATGGATGTCCCGAAATATAAATCCCGACCACTTCCTTCTCTCGACGAAGTTTTTCCATGGTTCCCCATTCTTCACAAGGTGGTACACTTGGTTCCGGAATCTGCACTTCACTGGCTTCGCCAAATAAACTCACCTGAGAGGAATTCTCATTTTCCTGAAATTTAGCGGCAAATTTCACTACTTTTTCCAGGAAGCTCATGCCATCGCCCTCATCATGAAAATACTGCGCACGATGCGTTTCTTTAAAACAATCAAATCCACCTGCTAGCGCTAAATTCTCAAATGCTTTTTTATTGGCTGCTCGCAGATCGATACGTTTCGCCATATCAAAAATAGATCGATAATGCCCATTTTCATCTTTACGGTTTTCAACGATAGTCGCCACTGCACCGGCACCAACTCCTTTTATCGCTCCCATTCCAAAACGTACCGCATAATCTTTATTTACCGAAAATTTATAATACGATTCGTTCACATCTGGCCCAAGTACATTAAGCTTCATCCGCTTACATTCTTCCATAAAGAAGGTTACCTGCTTAATATCGTTCATGTTATTAGACAATACCGCAGCCATATATTCCGCAGGATAATGGGCTTTTAAATAGGCTGTTTGATATGCAATCCAGGCATAACAAGTAGAGTGAGATTTGTTAAAAGCGTAAGAAGCAAAGGCTTCCCAGTCTTTCCAAATTTTCTCTAAAACCTCACTAGGGTGTCCTTTTGCTTCGCCGCCGCCAATAAACTTGGGCTTTAATTGAGCCAAAAGAGCGACCAACTTCTTACCCATTGCTTTACGCAGCATATCGGCTTCACCTTTAGAGAAACCAGCAAGCTTTTGCGAAAGCAACATCACCTGCTCCTGGTAAACTGTTATACCATAAGTTTCCTTTAGATATTCTTCCATATCGGGAAGATCGTAGCTAATCTCTTCGTCCCCATGTTTCCTGGCAATAAAACTTGGAATATACTCCATTGGTCCTGGACGATACAAGGCGTTCATCGCAATTAAATCGTCAAAAACCGTTGGTTTTAAGGCCTGCATGTGTTTCTGCATTCCGGGAGATTCATACTGGAATATCCCTACGGTTTCTCCACGCTGGAAGAGTTTATAAGTTTCTTCATCATCCAGAGGAAATTCATCGGGAACCAGATCAATACCATGTCTTCCTTTTACAATCTTAATCGTATCCTTAATCAGGGTTAAGGTTTTTAACCCCAAGAAGTCCATTTTTAGTAGACCCGCATCTTCTACAACCGAGTTATCGAACTGCGTGACATATAAATCGGAATCCTTCGCTAACGAAACCGGAACGTGATCGGTAATATCACTAGGCGTAATAATTACCCCACAAGCATGGATTCCGGTATTTCTAACCGATCCTTCTAAAACTCGCGCCTGATTTACCGTTTGTGCTTCAAGATCGTCTCCTTCAGAAATATTAAGCAGCTCGTTTATACTATCAATTTCTTCACTTCGGAACTTAGACTTGATCGTCTTTTCATCCATTGCGAAAAGCTTCCCAAGTTTTGTATTGGGTATCAGTTTTGCAATTCTATCTGCATCATTAAGCGGTAGATCCAAAACCCTTGCGGTATCTCGAATCGATGACTTTGCAGCCATGGTACCATAGGTAATAATCTGCGCTACCTGATTGGCGCCATACTTCCCGATTACATAATCCATAACCCGGCTACGCCCTTCATCATCAAAATCGATATCAATATCGGGCATACTCACACGATCGGGATTTAAGAAACGCTCAAAAAGCAGATCGTACTTAATAGGATCGATATTGGTAATTCCTAAACAATAAGCCACCGCACTACCGGCAGCAGATCCACGCCCCGGCCCCACCGAAACATCCAAATTTCGGGCTTCGCGTATAAAATCTTCTACAATCAAGAAATACCCTGGATAACCTGTATTTTCAATTACAGAAAGTTCAAAATCCAGTCGCTCTTTAATATCCGGAGTAATATCACCGTAACGACCTTCAGCTCCTTTAAAGGTGATATGTTTTAAATAGGCATTTTCTCCTCTTTTACCGCCATCAACTTTATCTTCTTCCACTAAAAATTCATCCGGAATAGTAAAGGCTGGAAGTAATACATCACGAGCCAGCTCAAAAGGTTCAATTTTATCGACAATCTCTTTAATATTAGAAATTGCTTCAGGTAGGTCTTTAAAGAGATTTTTCATCTCTTCAGCAGTTTTAAAATAATACTCTTGATTTGGCAAACCATAACGATAACCACGACCACGACCAATTGGAGTAGCCTGCTTTTCGCCATCTTTTACACAAAGTAAAATGTCGTGCGCATTGGCATCACCTTTATTCCAATAATAGGTATTATTGGTTGCAATTAATTTTATATCGTGTTTTTTGGAAAATTCTACCAAAACCTGATTCACACGATTTTCGTCTTCCTGATCGTGACGCATCATCTCGATATAAAGATCATCGCCAAATTCCTGTTTCCACCAAAGCAAAGCTTCCTCGGCTTGCTTTTCACCAACATTCAGGATTTTACTTGGCACCTCACCATAGAGGTTACCCGTAAGCACGATAATGTCTTCTTTATACTGTTTGATGAATTCCTTATCGATACGCGGCACGTAATAAAATCCATCGGTATACGCTCTGGAAGACATTTTTGCCAGATTGTGGTATCCTTTTTTATTCTTGGCTAACATTACCACCTGGTAGCCATTATCTTTTCTCGATTTATCGGTGTGATTTTCACAAACAAAAAACTCACAGCCAATAATCGCTTTTAATTCTTTAGCTTCAGCAGGCTCACCGTTAGCAATCGCTTCTTCATTCTTCGCCTTTACACTTTTATTAAAATTCCCCACTTCTTTTACAAAATGGAAAGCGCCCATCATATTCGCATGATCGGTAAGCGCTACTGCCGGCATATTTTCTTCGCCTGCTGCATTTACAAGATCGGGAATACTAATAGTCGACTGTAATACCGAGAACTGTGAATGATTATGAAGATGCGCAAAAGGAACCTCATCTAATTTCTCTAGATTCTCCTCGATTTCTTCCGTAGTAATCTCATCGGTTGGCTGTAATTTCTCCAGCCTTTTTCTAATTGCTTCGGAAGCTTTCTTAAGATTAATATGCTTTAAACCAATGGGCTGAAACGGCTCGGGATTCGCCTCGATGTAATCTTCAAAATAACCGGGAGAAGCATTAAGTTTTTCCGCAGAATACGTTCTTTTTCTAACCAATTCTAAGAAACAACGCGTTGTTGCTTCAACATCGGCCGTTGCGTTGTGCGCTTCCCCAAAAGGTTCTTCAAAAAGATATTCGTGTAATTCGGTAAGTGTTGGTAATTTAAATTTACCTCCACGCCCACCGGGAATCCTACACATCTCTGCCGTAGTTTCTGTACAGGTATCTAAAACCGGAAGCTCCAGTAACTGGCTATCCATGCCGGCACGATGTAACTCGGCTCCCATAATATTAACATCGAAACCAAGATTTTGACCTACAATAAATTTAGTTTTCGCTAAAGCCTCGTTGAATTTCGCTAACATTTCCTGTAGTGAAATTCCTTCTTCTTTTGCCAAATCTGTAGAAATACCGTGTATCCTTTCAGCATCATAAGGAATATCAAAACCTTCTGGGTGCACCAGATAATCCTGATGTTCTATAAGCCTTCCCATCTCGTCATGTAACTGCCACGCGATCTGTATACATCTTGGCCAGTTATCAGAATCCGTTAAAGGCGCGTCCCAACGCTTTGGTAATCCGGTAGTTTCGGTATCAAAAATTAAATACATTGGCTCTTAGTTATTTATACCCTGTATGAAGAAAAAGGGTAATTCAGCAACATCTTATCTTGCAAAACTAAGCATAATTTCAGTTGAGAAAAAGTGTGTTTTTCAACAATTATTAACCATTAAAAAAGCCTCACGGTAATTGAAGTAAAACTCCTTTTCCGTGAGGCTCGATACGAACATTAAAACTACTACTACTTCAATCAAACATCTATTCGCATCATAACTTTATTTTATTTCTTCTAGTCAAATTTATACTCAAGAGACTTTACTTCTTTTAATGAAGCCAAAATTGAATTTTTCTGTTTCAACAAAATGTTTTGAGTAGATGCCGGCACATTGGTATCGTCTAAGATCTTTTGGTATTCTTCAACAGCTACTTCTTCTCCTCTAATAGCTTCCTCTAAAACTGCTTCTTCTTTATTTCCAGAAAGTGCTGTTTTTAGATTCATCCATGTGCGGTGAGCATCACCGGCTAAACTAGAACCCTTATCTGGCACTTCGCCATAATTTCTAATTTCAGACTTTAATTCGTGTCCAAAATCATATCTTTCCTGTGCTCTTTCAGTGAAAAAAGATTTTAGTTTATCGTTCTTTATATTTTCCGCTGCAAACTTGTAACCCTTTTCAGCGTCATAATTTTTTTCCAACAGATCATTTAGCTTTTCTGATACTTCTTCTGAATATTTCATAATCTTTTTTTTTATTGTTTTGTGAAGTAAATCTACAACGCAAATACCGCCGCAACAACCTATTTAACAGGGTTTAGCACTAATTAACTGCTTTTAACAAGAGTGCAGGATTTTACTGATTTTTATTGTCTTTTATTTAGTATTGATATGAGTTCATTATCATTCTAGAAGCGTTACAATATTTTATTGCCAAGGTCTTGTATATTAGAAAAATGTAGTATCTTTGCAGCCTTATTAATAATAGGGGTCGGGAACCCCATAAATTAATTTTTATGCCTGTAAAAATAAGATTACAAAGACACGGTAAAAAAGGAAAACCTTTTTACTGGATCGTAGCGGCTGACGCTCGTTCAAAAAGAGATGGTAAATTCTTAGACAAAGTAGGAATTTATAATCCAAATACGAATCCTGCAACAATCGAATTAGATGTTGACGGTGCTGTAAAATGGTTGCAAAATGGAGCACAGCCAACTGATACTGCTCGTGCTATCCTTTCTTACAAAGGTGCATTGCTTAAAAATCACCTTGCTGGTGGTGTTAGAAAAGGCGCTTTAACTGAAGAAGAAGCTGAGAAGAAATTCCAGGCTTGGTTAGATGAAAAAGAAAGCAAAATCAACGACAAGAAAGAAAATCTTACGAAAGCAGAACAAGAAGCTAGAGATAAAGCTTTAGCTGCTGAGAAAGAAGTAAATGCTAAGCGTGAAGCTGCCGCTGCTGAAGCTGCTGCAGTTACAGAAGAAGGCGAGCCAGAAGCTGATGTTAACAAAGAAGTTGACGAAGCTACAGGTGAAGAAGCTAAGACTGAAGAAAAACAAGGTTAATTTACTAGCTGACGATGACTAAAGAAGAATGTTTCTACTTAGGTAAAATCGTTAGTAAATATAGCTTTAAAGGGGAACTCCTTATCAAATTAGATACAGACGAACCCGAATTGTACACAGAAATGGAATCAGTTTTCGTTGAATACAACGATAATCTGGTTCCATTTTTTATTGAAAAAAGTTCCTTACACAAAAGCACACTCCTACGTGCTAAGATCGAAGATATCGCCACTGAAGATGATGCAGACGACATGATTGGCTGCGAACTTTATCTTCCACTTACTTTCCTTCCTGAACTGGACGAAGATCAGTTCTATTATCACGAAATTATAGGTTTTAAGGTTATTGATGCCGAACATGGCGATATTGGTATAATCACTTCAATAAACGACAGCACCGCTCAGGCTTTATTCGAAATTAAAAAAGACGGTAAAGAAATTCTGATACCGATGAATGATGAATTTATCGAAAAAATCGACAAGCCGAAGCAAACCATCCACCTCACCACTCCTGAAGGACTTATTGACCTGTATTTAGGCTAGAAGCTAGAGAATAGGCCAGAGAATATAGAAAAAGATAAAAGAATCAGGATTCAAGAACTAAGATGGAATTTTGAATTGTTTCCGCTGAATTCTTTTCTGTTTATAATTCATAACTTATTGATAATTGTTTACGCCACCTGCTACTGCCGATTAAAGGACTATTATAAGTTACTCGAAGAGATAAATATGAGAGTTTAAAAACTACGCAAAATTAATTTCAACACAATAATCTGAATTTGATTATCCGTAATCTGTGATAGTTATTTATTTTCGTCATTCCGGACTTGATCCGGAATCTCCTACGGTATTGAAAAACATGAACTTGTGGCTGAGACCCTGAATCAAGTTCAGGGTGACGACAGCTTATTATGATTCATTCCTGATATTCATAACTGAATTAATTTAACTGAAGTTATTGCGGGTCTGAAGCGATTCTATTCGTCATTGGGCTAAAAATAAAAACCTCACAGGTTTTAAAACCTGTGAGGTTTAATGTATTATTTTAAAAATTAGCTGAGAGCTTAGCGCTAATAGCTATAAGCCAAAAACTACCCTACAATATTTACAATCTTACCTGGAACTACGATTACCTTTTTAGGAGTTCTTCCGTCTAATTGTTTTTGAGTTCGTTCGTCTTCCATTACCGTTTTCTCAATCTCATCTTTACTCATATCCATTGGTAATTCCATGGTAAAACGCATTTTTCCGTTGAATGAAATTGGATAATTTTTAGTACTTTCTACTAAAAATTTCTCTTCGAATTCGGGGTATTTAGCCGTTACAATAGATTCTGAATATCCAAGTTTACTCCAAAGTTCTTCAGCAATATGTGGCGCATAAGGCGCTATTAAAACTGCTAAAGGTTCTAATATTTCACGGCTATTGCACTTTTGGGCATTTAATTCATTCACGCAAATCATAAATGTAGAAACCGAAGTATTAAAACTGAAATTCTCGATATCTTCGGTTACTTTTTTAATGGTTTTATGTAACGTTTTTAGAGAATCTGCTGAGGCTTTTTCCTCTGAAACTTCAAATTGGTCGTTTTTGAAGTATAATTTCCAAAGTTTTTTTAAGAAGTTATGCACTCCTGTAATTCCGGCAGTATTCCAAGGTTTTGCCTGATCGATTGGCCCTAAGAACATTTCGTACATACGTAAAGTATCTGCTCCATAATCTTCACAAATATCATCTGGATTTACCACATTATATTTGGACTTCGACATCTTTTCAACCTCTCGAGAAACTATCAATTTACCTTCGCTTCTAAACAGTTCACTTGGATCAATATCCATATCATACCAATCGGCCAGAGAGACTTCATCTTCAATTTCATTACTTAGATTTATAAAATCGATTGGAACCACTATTTTATTTAATGAAAAGTATATTTGCTCAACATCAAAACCTGAAGTCTCAAAAAATTCCTTAATTAGATCAGCTTCAAAAACATCAGTCAATTTAAACTTGATACCAGTAATTACAGATTCAGAGTTCTTATCTTCCAATAACTTCCATGAAACTAAACGACCGTCAAAAACTTCATCGAATAAACTATCAAAATTTCTATCTTTTTCTTTTAATTCTTCTGAAGTTAAATTTTCACTAGCTCCATAATAGTAACCTGAATTGATTCTATAGGTAAAAGCACTCGTCCCCAAAATCATTCCCTGATTGATCAGCTTTTTAAAAGGTTCTTCCACTTTTAAATGTCCGCGATCTTTTAAGAATTTGGTCCAGAATCTAGAATATAATAAATGGCCGGTTGCATGCTCGCTTCCGCCGATATATAAATCTACATTTTCCCAGTAATCTAAAGCTGCTTCCGAAGCAAAAACCTCATCATTAGCGGCATCCATATAACGGAATAAATACCAGCTACTTCCAGCCCAACCCGGCATCGTGTTGAGCTCTAATGGAAATACCGTTTTATCATCGATCTTATCGTTGCTTACTACTTGATTCGCGGTAGTATCCCAAGCCCAATCTGTAGCGTTTCCTAATGGTGGCTCACCGGTTTCGGTCGGTAAATACTTTTCTACTTCTGGAAGATGTAATGGTAAATGTTCTATATCGATTATTTGCGGCAAACCATTTACATAATAAACCGGAAATGGCTCTCCCCAATAACGCTGGCGAGAAAATACTGCATCTCTTAATCGGTAATTTGTTTTACCATAACCGCAATCTAATTCTTCTAATTTAAGAATCGCTTTTTGTAGCGCTTCTTTATATTTTAATCCGCTTAAGAAATCGGAATTTGAAATTACCGTTCCTTCTTTACCGCTATGGGCTTCTTCAGAAATATCGGCATTTTCGAAAATATTCTTTATCGGAATTTCGAAATGCTTAGCAAAATCGTAATCACGTTGATCTCCGCATGGTACTGCCATTACAGCTCCGGTTCCGTAACCCGCTAATACATAATCCCCAATCCAAACCGGGATTGGCTCTTTAGTAAACGGATGTTCTGCATAAGCTCCCGTAAAAGCACCGGTTATTGTTTTTACATCGGCCATTCGCTCACGCTCACTACGCTTTGCACTTGCTTCGATGTATGCTTCTACTTCTTCTCGCTGAGCCTCAGTAGTTATTTCTTTTACTAAATCGTGCTCTGGAGCTAAGGTCATAAACGTAACTCCAAAAATTGTATCTGGACGAGTAGTAAAAACACCAACTTGATGCTCGGTTCCCTGAATTTTAAAATCTACATGTGCTCCAACGGATTTCCCGATCCAGTTACGCTGACTTTCTTTTAAACTGTCAGTCCAATCCAGCTCTTCCAAGCCTTTGAGTAAACGTTCTGCAAATGCAGAGATTCGCATACTCCATTGGGTCATTTTTTTACGAACAACCGGATAACCGCCACGTTCTGAAACTCCGTTTACAATCTCGTCGTTTGCTAAAACTGTACCCAATTGCGGGCACCAGTTTACTTCAGTTTCAGCTAAATAAGTAAGTCTATATTTTAATAAAACCTGTTGTTTTTCTTCGGAAGAAAAATTATTCCATTCTTCTGCTGAAAAAGCCTCGATATTATCATCACAAGCTGCTTTTATTCTTGTATTTCCTTCCGCAGCAAAAATTGTAGAAAGTTCTGAAATAGGACGAGATTTATCAACTTCAACATCGTACCAAGATTCGAAAAGCTCGCTAAAAATCCACTGCGTCCATTTGTAATAATCAGGATTACTAGTACGTACTTCTCTACTCCAATCGAAACTAAATCCAATTTTATCTAATTGCTCACGATATCTTGCAATGTTATTTTTAGTAGTAATTGCAGGGTGCTGGCCGGTTTGTATAGCATATTGTTCCGCCGGAAGCCCAAAACTATCGTAACCTTGTGGATGCAAAACATTAAAACCTTTGTGACGTTTGTAACGTGCATAAATATCACTAGCAATATATCCTAATGGATGCCCAACATGCAATCCCGCTCCCGAAGGATAAGGAAACATATCGAGTACGTAATATTTTGGCTTATCTGAAGTATTAGATGCTTTAAAAGTCTGGTTTTCTGCCCAGTGCTTTTGCCATTTGGCTTCAATTTCGTTGAAGTTGTAGTTCATTTCTATCTATTTCTGAAGGTCCTAACGGACTTTATTTTAGTCGGAATTTTACTGAATTCCGTGATCATCAATAATTAACAATGCCCGCAAATTTACAATTTTAAAATGGTTGGAAATAATTAAGATTGGAAATAGGTTTGATGGATAGTTGAAAGTTTACGGCTGACGGTTTACAGCATTTAATGTTTAATAATTAGAGAATCTTAATGAGATTCTAATCAAGTTCAGCATGACGCTAATGAAGAAATTAAATTCAACAATCGAAATTCAACATTTTTAATCTAACTTCTATTATCTATTCTCTAACCTCTAAAAGCGAAGCGGTCTAATTTCTCGCTTCTTTTTCCATCGGCAGTAATGCGCGATAAATAAATTCGTTTACGGGAGTTTCAATTCCCAATTTTTTGCCTTGCTTTACGATATATCCATTAAAGTTTTCTAATTCAGAAGGACGTCCCGCCATAATATCTCGTTGCGTTGAAGCTGTTGCTGTGAGTCCCTGCTTTCCGATAAATTGAAATAGCTGTTCTACATCTTCATCATCAAAATTAATCCCTTTTGCTTGTGCGATGGCTTGGATTTCAAGACCGGTTTTCTTCAAAATATCTTGTAAGTAATCGTCTTGCCACATTTTACCAATACTTACACGAGTTAATCCTCCTAATCCGCTAACGGTAGCAATAAAAGCAAACTTTCGCCACACTTCTCTAAATATATCTCCCGGAACAATCGCTTTAAAACCAGAATTGTTAAAAACTTGCTTCAATTTTAAAACGCGCTCTGACTTTTCATTATCCAACTCACCAAAAATAAGTTCAGGATCAAACTGAAAATGATTGATTACTCCCGGCGCTTCTTTTTTACTATAAATTTTACAAAATCCGGCTAAAACATTCTGTTTAGGTAATATTCCCTGAAGTTTTTCCATATTATCAGCACCATTTTGCAAGGGCAACACCATGGTATTTTCAGAAATAATCGATTTTAATTTGCTAGCTGCATCGGTAATCTGCCAGGATTTTAGACCCAGAATTACCAAATCTGGTGTCTCTATTTCACTAAGCTTATCTGTAGCTTTTACATCTTTCACTAAAAAATCACCGTTGACACTTTTTACGGTAAGTCCGTTTTCTTTTATCGCTTTTAAATGTTCATTTCTGGCAATAAAGCTTACATCTTGTCCTGCTTGCGCTAAACGCCCTCCAAAATAACCACCAACGCCACCAGTGCCATAAATTAGAATTTTCATAGTTTTAATTTTTATTCTGAATTTCATTAATTTTTAGCCAAAATTGTAATCCCTTTACGGATAATTTATGCTTATTTCTTCAAATTTAAACTTCTAAGAATAATTAGTAAAGTTTGCACGTTAAGAAAGTTAGGAAACCATTTACTTTATTATTTTTACAAAAAATTGGTAGCTGTATATGAGCACATCTTTTGAAAGATATCAAAAGCGTCGGTTAATTTCATCTTACTTTTCAGTAGTACTTAGTATCGCGCTGGTACTATTTCTATTGGGGATGCTTGGTTTATTGGTGCTAAATACCAAAAAAGTAGCCGACCACTTTAAAGAACAAATCGCATTAACGGTCTATTTTAACGACGATGCGAAAGAAGATGCCATGCAAAAGCTTACGAAAAGCTTAGATACTGCTTCTTACACCAGATCGGTCACATTTGTGTCGAAAGAAGAAGCTGCCAAGCAAACTAAAGAAGCTATTGGTGAAGATTTTATGGAATTTCTGGATTATAATCCATTGCAGAATTCTATTGATGTTTACATGAATGCCGATTTTGTTTCTTCTGAAAAAGTAGAGGAAATTGCCGCTCAGCTTTCAGAAAACACTTTGGTAGACGAGGTTTCTTACGACAAACCCTTGATTTCTCTATTAAATAATAATCTAAAAAAGATTAGTTTTTGGGTTCTTGTAGTAAGTGCTCTATTCACTTTTATCGCAGTTTTACTTATCAACAGTTCGATACGACTATCTGTATATTCCAAAAGGTTTACTATTAAAACCATGCAAATGGTTGGCGCGACCAAAGGTTTTATTCGTCGCCCGTTTATATGGAATAGTGTAAAATTAGGAATGATTGGCGCCATAGTAGCGCTTATAGGCATGGCTGCAGTAATCTATTATCTAAACAATAGTTTTACAGAACTCAATTTATTAGCTGATAAAAAACTAATATTAGCTTTATTTGGCGGTGTTTTCTTAACAGGAATTATTATTACCTGGTTAAGTACATTCTTTGCCACAACCAGATTTTTGAATTTACAAACAGACGAGCTTTATTATTAAAGCTAAAATTATAAAACATGAGCAATAACACTAAACCCCAAGAACAAGACAAAAACTTTGTATTTGGTAAAAAGAATTACAAATTCATGTTTATCGGTCTGGCCGTAATCGCTTTAGGATTTATTTTGATGGCAGGCGGAGGTAGCGACGATCCTAACGAGTTTAATGAAGCTGTATATAATTTTAGACGTATTCGCCTAGCTCCTGCAATCGTTTTGATTGGTTTTGGAATTCAGGTTTATGCTATTTTATTAAACCCAAACAAAAAATAAAATTTGGATACTTTAGATGCCATCATTCTTGGAATTATCCAAGGGTTAACTGAATTTTTACCTGTTTCTTCAAGCGGACATTTAGAATTAGGAAAAGCAATTTTAGGAGACAATAGTGTTCCTGAAGAATCTATGATGTTTACCGTTGTACTGCATTTCGCCACGGCATTAAGTACCATTGTAGTTTTTAGAAAAGACATTTTTGAAATTTTTAAAGGCCTTTTTCAATTTAAATGGAACGAGGAAACACAATTTTCAGCCAAGATCATTATTTCTATGATTCCTGCTGCGTTAATTGGTGTCTTCTTTGAAGAACATTTAGAAGAACTTTTTGGTGGCAGTGTGGTCTTTGTTGGCTTCATGCTTATCATTACGGCTCTTTTACTATGGTTGGCAGATAAAGCAAAAAATACAGGAAAGCCGGTAAGTTTTATGAATGCATTTATTATTGGTGTATCACAAGCTATTGCCATGTTACCGGGAATTTCAAGAAGCGGTTCTACAATTTCGACTTCTGTACTTTTAGGAAACGATAAAACCAAAGCAGCTCGATTTTCTTTCTTAATGGTTGTACCGCTAATATTCGGTAAAATCGCTAAAGATTTATTAGACGGTAATATTACTGAAGAATCTGTAGGAGGATCTCACTTAATCATTGGGTTCATTGCAGCATTTTTATCTGGTCTTGTTGCCTGTACCTGGATGATCTCTTTAGTAAGAAAAAGTAAACTTTCTTATTTCTCTATTTACTGCCTTATTGTAGGTGTTCTGGCAATCGGATTTGGTTATTTTGGTTAAAATCTGACTATTTTTTCTGAAGTGTTCTGAGTTATTTATGCTGAATAAAGTTGAAGTAACCGAATTCTTGATAAGTCTGTAAAAACTCTAAATTTACCTGCGCTAGTTTTAAATTTGTATTTAAGTTTGAAGCCGAAAATAAATTGAAGATGGAGCATCCCATAATTACCGCTGAAGAATTTAAAGAAGGACAAATACTACTTTTTGACAAGCCGTTAAACTGGACATCTTTTCAGTTGGTGAATAAAGTCCGTTGGATGATTCGTAAGAGCTGCAACATCAAAAAGATTAAAGTAGGCCACGCAGGAACTTTAGATCCTTTAGCTACCGGCCTTTTAATTATTTGTACCGGGAAATTCACAAAACGAATTCCAGAACTTCAGGGGCAAATAAAAGAATACACCGGCATCTTTAGCCTTGGCGCAACCACTCCTTCTTACGACCTGGAAACCGAAGTTGATGAAACTTTTCCAATAGATCATATTTCCGAAGAAGACATTACCGAAGCCACTAAAAATTTTATAGGTGAAATTGACCAATATCCACCGGTATTTTCAGCATTGAAAAAAGACGGTAAGCGACTTTACGAATACGCTCGTAAAGGCGAGAAAGTAGAAATACCATCCCGAAAAATCACTATCGAAAATTTCGAAGTTGATGCTGCTAATTTCCCCAATATTAATTTTAAAGTGGTGTGCAGCAAAGGAACTTATATTCGCAGCTTAGCACACGATTTCGGAAAATCGTTAAAAAGCGGCGCCCATCTTTCTGAATTACTAAGAACAAAAATTGGAGAGTTCGATGTAAAAGAGGCTTTAAACCTTGAAGATTTCGAAAATAAATTACCTGCTGAAATTTAAAAGCGTTTACCTATACTAATTCCTAAACGAGGATAAACTTCAAAATCGTTGCTATCACCAAAAAGTCTACCAGCACCGGCATAAATTTCTCCTACGTAATTGTTACGTGTTAGCAACTTAAAACCAACTGCAGCCCCTAAACCAAAATTGGTTGTTTTTTCATCATAAACACTTTCTCTTGTTTCACTATAATTACCGTTATCATCATAAAAATATTCATAGCTATAGTATGTATCACGGTAAGAAGCTATTGCCGAGTTAGCTTCGATAAAAAAACCAGCATTCTTCTTTTTCCCAAAGAAAAGACGATAATAAGGCGTAGCAATAAAACGTAGCGACAAATCCTCTGGTTCATCTAAGCCAACTCCGATAGATAATCCTATACTGCTATTATCTTCTAAAAAATACTCGTAAGTTACTTCTGGAATCCCTGCTACCGACATTCCTAAATTTAATTTTAACTCTTGTTTCGTAAGATCAATTGTTTCTTCCGTTTCTTGTGCTGAAACAAAAAGTGACATACTTAGAATAAATAACGATAGTAATCTAGTTCTCATTTGATTGATGTTTATGAGACTAAGATACTTAAATATTGAAATGGTTGCGCTTTTTTTCTTCCGTCACTAATCTTTTTTTATTTTTTGGAATACATTATGCGGTATTAACCACAAACAGATTTGTAAATTTGTTAATAATAAATCCATATTATTTTTATTGATTATAGGTTTGAAAGACACTAACTTCACAAAAAATTGCAAGAATTAAATTGATGCCATTCATTGAAAAATATAAAGCACTTCTAGTAACCATATTATTTTTTATGGTGCTACTGTTGTTGCTTTTCAATTGGCATTTGGGAAGTAACGCTAAAAAGAATCAGGAGTTTTTGGTTGATTTAGAATCTTATACAAACTCTTTAAAAGAAGTCGAGAAAGAAGAAGCCAAGCCTGAGGAGCAACCTGCCAACACTAAGCAACAAACACATCGCGCTTTTAACCAAAATCAGGAAGCCAGATCGTCCAATTTCAATAAAGAACTAAATGCTATTTTTGAGAAAAATACTGCTTCACAGCAAGAAACCTCAGAGAATAGCGAAACTGCTACTTCAGGTAGTTATAATCTCAAAAAATCTGGAACTAAAAATCAACAACAGTCTGATGGAAACAACGCATCCTCTCAAACTTCTACTAAATCTGGTAGTTTAAAAAATAGTTCTATTTCTTTCAATCTTAAAGGAAGAACGGCAGTAAATATTCCCAATCCTATTTATAAGTGTAGTCTTTCCGGTAAAATAGTGATCAATATAAAAGTAAATGAATCTGGCCGAGTTACATCGACTTCCTTTAACGAGGCGAGTTCTTCTTCAGATAACAAATGTCTTGTAGAAAATGCTATGCTTTATGCTTCTGAAGCGGTTTTTAGCAAGCTTTCTGGCAGAGACAATCAACCAGGTACAATTACTTATCAATTTAAACCTTAAAATAATTTATGACTAATAAACATAGATGTGGCTGGTGCCAAGGCGATTCTTTATACGAAGCTTATCACGATGAAGAATGGGGCATACCGGTGCACGATGAGCAAAAACTATTTGAGTTTTTGATATTAGAAACATTTCAGGCTGGTCTAAGTTGGATTACAATTTTGCGGAAAAGAGAAAACTTCAGAGAAGCTTTTGATGATTTTAATTATAAGAAAGTGGCTAATTATTCCGAAGAGAAAATTCAGGAACTTTTGCAAAATCCAGGAATTGTTCGAAACAAACTTAAGGTTAGAAGCTCAGTTTCAAATGCGCAGCATTTTATAGAGATTCAAGAAGAATTTGGCAGTTTTAATAGCTACATCTGGAGTTTTGTAGATGGCAAACCGATCCAAAATAAAGTTGAAAATTATAAAGAAGCGCCCGCAACTACAGAAATTAGTGATAAGTTAAGCAAAGATCTTAAAAAGCGCGGATTTAAATTTGTAGGTTCTACAGTAGTTTACGCACACATGCAAGCGACCGGTATGGTAAACGATCACGAAGTTTCCTGTTTTCGATATGAAGAAGTAAAGCGTCTTTCCTGAATTCTAACGATGCTCCTCTAATATCCTATACTGAATATCTTCAAGCGTTAATACAGGTACCTCCCCCGACCATGCTTCCAAATCGCCTTGATCATAAGATAAGAGTTCTGAAAATTCTTGGGTACAACTACTATTTGCTTCAAGGTAATTACAGGGATTTTCGCCATTATAACGCTCTGTTGTAACGCTAAAATCTTCTACTCCTTCCTGACCGATATAAATCTGAGGGTATCCTTCTACATCAAAATCTGATTCGTTGTAAAAGGTCATTCTATATTCCATGAAAGTAGTTCTAGCTTCCGTGTCTATTTCAAAATTAAAGAAATCGACTTCCGCATTTATTTCAGCAGGAGCTAAAACTTCTGGTTTGTCATCTTCACTATTTGAAGAACATGAGCTTAAAATGACTAAGCTGAACAAAAGGAAAACTATTTTTTTCATCTGAATTTTTGATTGATCTGTTCAAAGTAATCAAAAATCATATATTATTTCAAAAATTTTAAAAATTCCTTTCTAGAGATTTCCTCGGCTCCCAGACTTTCTAAGTGATTTGTATGAACCTGACAATCGATTAATTTCACTCCATTTTTCTGAAGTCTTCTTACCATACTTATAAAACCATATTTAGAAGCATTACTTACGCGTGTAAACATACTTTCCCCGCAGAAAACCTGCTTTTGTTTTAGGTAAAGGCCATATAAGCCTCCCACGATCTGTCCATTTTCCCAAACCTCAACAGATTGCGCAATCCCTTTTTGATGCAAACCGATATACGCTTGTTTCATCTCATCGGTAATCCAGGTTCCAGCTTGACCTTTTCGGTTAATTTCCGCACAATTTTCAATTACAGTTTCAAAGTCCTCATTATAGGTCACTTTAAAAGCATCTTTTTTAAAAAGCTGTTTCATGCTTTTAGAAACCTTTAAATTATGAGGAAATAAAACCATTCTTGGATCTGGACTCCACCACAAAATAGGCTGAGTATCGTCGTACCATGGGAAAATACCATTACTATAAGCTTCCACTAGACGATCTTCTGTTAACGATCCACCAACAGCTAGAAGTCCTTCATCAGAAGCGTAAGCTACATCGGGAAATGGCTCGTATGGTTTTAGAATTTGCACGTTTAGGGGTTTTAGTTTTCAGAAAATTACAAAAAGAAAAAAGCTTAGTACGTTAAGTGCATACTAAGCTTTTCAAAAAAAATATGTGCTAATTTTTAGAAAGGAAGATCGTCGTAGTCTTCATCTTTAAAATCCTGAGCTGGCTCAAATTGATCTGCCGGTGGCGGAACATTTTGACCTCCTCCTGATTGTGATGGTTGCAAATTCTCTATTCTCCAACCCTGGATAGAATTAAAATATTTGGTTTCTCCCTGCGGGCTTACCCACTCTCTACCACGAAGGTTTACACCAACTTTCACTGGTTGCCCTACTTGATAAGTATCTAAAAGATCTGTTTTATCCTGAACAAATTCAATCATTAAATGTTGTGGATATTGCTCTTCTGTAGTGACAACTAATTCTCTTTTTCTAAATCCGTTATTACCAAAAGTTTTGGTATCTCCGATTAATTTAATCTTTCCTTGTACTTCCATCTTCGTTTAATAATTTGCTAGTAATAATTTCCACGCTTCTATCACTCGTTCTTCATTTAGCAATAACTGCGCCTGTTTATGAATTGCTTCTTTTTCTCTTGCTGCAATAATTTCAGTAAATAAATCATCTTCAGAAACATAAGATCTCGCCTCTTCTATAGTTGGCAATTCTTCGATGTTTCCTAATTTACCAAGATCATTTCCTGTTAAGATACTACTTTCTCTAATTTCTTTTGGTATAGCATCTACACCAATCCCCAAATTGGCAATAGGTTTTGGGACCTCGAACATACCATCTTTGGCTCGAGTATACCAGTTCCCACCCATTCTTGCAACCTGATCGATTTTTACTTGATCGATATAACCATCTTCATCTAGAATTTCTTCTTTAATATGCGTTTTTAAAATTTCGCATATTACCAGATTTCCTGCCCCACCTTCATCTCCAAGTTCAATAATTTCATTCACTTTACATTCAAACTGTACGGGAGATTCTGCTACTCTAAATGGCTTTACAAGATCTGATGGCTGCATGGTAAGCCCAGATTTTTCGAACTCGTTTACTCCTTCAGCATAATCTGTACTACTTAAAGACATTTGCTGCACCATTTTGTAATCTACAATGTTAATCACACATTCTTCAATTACTTTCAGGTTTAAAAATGTATGTTTTAGACTTCCATCTTTACCCCTTCGAACTGGTGAAAACACCAATATTGGCGGGTTTGCACTAAACACATTAAAGAAACTAAAAGGAGCTAAATTTGGTCGCCCTTCAGCATCCAGCGTGCTTGCAAACGCAATAGGCCTAGGCCCAACTGCACCACTCAAATATCTATAAAGAGCGCCTGAAGGCGATTCCTTAGAATCTATACTTAACATGTCTTTATTTTTCACAAAGGTAATAATTAGGATAAGGAATTTAAAGCATGCTCGCACAATAATATTCACATTAAAACGCTTATCTTTAACCGCTTTTAAAATGAAGAGGAACTCTTTATGATTTTTAATGACGAACGAAAGTTTAACCGCTGGTTTATCATATTTGCAGGATTAGCTGTAATTATTTTAGTCTTGTGGAATACTACCATTTTTTTTAACCGACTAAAAGATGAAGAGCGTACAAAAATGAGCATTTGGTCTGAAGCGCTATTGGAATTAGATCGCGCTAGCAGCAACGAAAATTTGAGTCCGCTTATATTAAATGTTTTAAACAGCAATACCAGCATTCCTACCATCCAAACCGACGAGGAAGGGAATATTGTGTCTACCCATTATATCGATCCTGAAAAGATTGACACTCCTGAAAAAGCCGAAAACTATCTAAACCGGTTACGAGCTGAAAACGAACCGATTATTATGCATTTAGATCGGTTTAGGACTCATTTAGTTTTCTACGGAAATTCTCCCGTTTTAAATAGTTTAAAGTATTATCCGCTAGGTCTGGTAACCATTGGTTTTCTAATTCTTGGAGTAATTTATTTCTTTTATACAACCACCAAAAATAGTGAGCAGAATAAATTATGGGCAGGAATGGCAAAAGAAACTGCGCATCAAATTGGCACTCCTTTAAGTTCACTTATAGGCTGGACAGAAATTCTTAAGCAAGAAAACGTAAATGAAGTTTACGTTGCTGAGATTGAAAAAGACATTGATCGCTTACAAACTATAACTGAAAGATTCTCTAAAATTGGTTCGGCTCCTTTATTACAGGAAACCGATCTTGTAGAAGCCACCAGAGAAAGTTATCAATACTTACAATCCAGAAGTTCTAAACTAATTGATTTTAATCTGATCGTACCACGAGAAGAAATTAAAGTAAACCTAAATACGCAGCTTTATAGTTGGACCATCGAGAACTTAGTAAAAAATGCTATCGATGCAATGCGCGGAAAAGGAAAACTTTCTCTTGAAATTAGACAAAATGAAAAACAAGTTTTTGTCTATGTTCATGATACCGGAAAAGGAATCGATAAAAACCGTTTTAAGGTTATTTTCGAGCCAGGACAAACCACAAAGAAGCGCGGATGGGGATTAGGACTATCATTAGCTAAACGAATTGTAGAAGAGTATCACGACGGGCGCATTCGCGTTGCAAAAAGTGAGATTGGAGAAGGAACTACTTTTGAAATTATGCTGAGAAAAACCTAATATCGATTTAAGATTGCTCTAAGATCATCTGGTATCGCATTTGTTTGTTCTTCTTTGAAATTATAAAATACAGCCACATCTTTACCTATTGCACAAATTTCCTGATTATCGTTTAGAATATGATGTTCTATTTTAAAACTTTTAGTGCCAATTTCAGCGATTCTTGTTTTTATAAGAACATTTCCCGGATAGTGTAACGTCTTTTTAAAATCGCAATGCGTAGAAACTAACATTGCACCTTTTTTACTTTCAGTATACATTTTATGCAATCCGGTAGCTTCCCAAAGATTTACTCTGCCAGATTGCATAAAACGCATAAAGCTAAGATTGTTTACATGGCGATACATATCTAGATCGCTCCAATCTATCCTTAATTTTAATTCAAGTTTAAACAACGTCAGCTTATAAATTTACATGAATTGATTCAGCAAGTTCTTTAAGTTGTTCTTCGCTCATCTCGTGATGATTTGCAAAATTCATATCTCCCATATCATTTAACGGAATTAAATGCACATGCACGTGAGGAACTTCCAAACCTACAACGGCGACACCTACTCTTTTGCACTCAACTGTCTTTTCTAGTGCTAATGCTACTTTTCTAGAAAAACGCATAAGTTCCATATACATTTGTTCGTCCATATCGAAAATATAGTCGACCTCTTTTTTAGGAATACATAGCGTATGACCTTTAGCATTAGGCCGAACATCTAAAAAGGCTAAAAACTGACTATCCTCTGCAATTTTATAAGCAGGAATTTCACCGTGAACTATTTTTGTAAATAAGCTGGACATAATTTCAATTTTGATTAGGTTCTATAAAATTAAAAATCCTTTTCTTCAATCTAAGTTAAAAGATTTAGAAAAGGATTCTATTAATTCTTAAACAGTATCAAATTATTCTCTCCAGATTTCAAGTACTTCAAACTTCATTACACCGTTTGGCACAGCAATATCGGCTACTTCACCTACTTTTTTACCTAAAAGTCCTTTTCCGATAGGAGAATCTACAGATATTTTCCCGGATTTTAAGTCGGCTTCGCTTTGTGCTACCAATTTATATTTTACTTCAGCTCCATTATTTTGATTTTTAATTTTCACGTGGGAGTGAATTAAAACTTTAGAAGTATCTAATTGAGATTCGTCAATTACACGTGCGTTTGCTACAACCTCTTCCAGTTTAGAAATCTTCATCTCTAGAAGCCCCTGTGCTTCTTTTGCCGCATCGTATTCTGCATTCTCACTTAAATCACCTTTATCTCTGGCTTCACCAATAGCTTCAGAAGCTCTTGGACGTTCTACATCTTTAAGTTGATTTAATTCTTCTCTCAACTTTTTTAGTCCTTCTGCAGTGTAATAAGATACTTTACTCATAACTTCGTCGTTTTTATAATTGGTAAAGGGCCATTAAAAAGAGGCCTTTTTCCAAAAAATAATATGTTTTTAATGATTGTATAAATCTAACGGCCTTAACTAGGCGTAGGGAATAAAAAGATTATCCACTAAATGAGGTTTTTCAAGTCTCGCGGTTTGACTGCGAACTTGAATATTCTAAGCTGCATTATCATTAGATTATTGTTATTAATAAAAAAAATCCCACCAGTAATGGGATTGATCTTAACAAATATAAGAAATTTACATTTCCGATAAAAAAAGAAATTGAATGAAGCGTTTTTTATTTTTTAATATGCTATTGGTTTTATTAACAGGCTGTTCTTCGAGCGACGATGGTATTAATAACAACCCCAATTTAGTCAATATAAACTTCGGTTTCAATGTCAATCTTGATCTTCCACAATACAATCAATTAAATTTCCCGGGGAATCAAATAACTATTTATAATGAAGGAATTGGGATTAAAGGAGTAGTTATTTATAATGTAAATAACGATCTTTTTCTAGCTTACGAATTAAGTGATCCAAATCATGCGCCCAATGATTGTTCTGCAATGACTTTGAATGGGATTGAAGCTACCTGTAGTTGCGAAGGAAATGTATACAACATCATCACCGGTGAACAGGTGGAAGGAGAAGATGATTATGCGATGAAACCCTATAGAGTAGAAAAGCGAGGCAATACAATTACCATTTCTAATTAATTATTAAAACTACTGCGAGAAGAGGGATTTGTATTCAAATAATTTGAAGAGCAGTTAGAATAAAAAATGCCCGAAATTTTTCTCAAATTTCAGGCATTAGAACTAAAAATAAATCAAATATATTTAAAATTTAAGCGTAACCCCAGCGAGAAAATTGATTGTAGCCTGCGGGTAATAAGCAACATAACCATCATCATAATATCCATTAGAGATGTACTTTTCATCAAAAATATTATTCACCAAACCGGTAAATAGTACTTCTTTAAAAAGCGGTGCATTATC